>NZ_JBKGZG010000036.1:0-26144 GCF_046545655.1 Thiohalorhabdus sp.
GGTTCCGGGCGCCCCGGTCGTTGCGGCACCGCCGCCGCTGGCGGCACGCGCCCCGGGCTGCCCCAGGTCCGCCTTGCCACGGTTGGCCTGGGCCCGGCGGCGGGCGCGGGCGGCCTCGCGCCCGCTCCGGCTGGTTTGCTTTTCAGGGTCGGCCATGGTTCACCCCTGCCTTCGAGTGGATTGGGCTAGCTGGGCGGCCTTTCAGCCGCGGGCCTCGTAGACCACGAAGAACGTGCCGAGGCTCTGGGTGTAATCGTCGAACGCAACGAAGCGCACATGGTGGTCCGGGTAGGCCCGGTGGCAGGCCTCGAGCTCCTCCACCACCTCATCGAGGCTCTGCACCCCGAACAGGGGCAGCTTCCACAGGGTCCAGTACCGGTCGAAGGCCTCGCTGGGGTGCTCGTGCTCGATGGCCGGGGTCCAGCCCTGTTCCAGGGCGTACGCGATCTGATCGTAGACCTGCTCCTGGGAAAAGGAGGCCAGGAAGCCGAAGGTCTCCATGGTCTGCTTGGTGCGGTAGTCCCGCATCTCGTCCGAAATCGCCATGACGAATTCCTCTCGTTGCTACGGGGTGTTCGGGTCGATGGGGTGGCGCGCCTAGTTGGTGTCCAGCTTGTCCACCGTCTCGTAGTCGAACTTGATCTCTTCCCAGGTCTCCATGGCCGCAGCCAGCTCGGGGCTGTTGCGGGCGGCCTCGGTCATGATCTCGCGGGCTTCCTTCTCCACGTCGCGACCCTGGTTGCGGGCCTCGACACAGGCATCCACGGCCGCGCGGTTGGCCGCGGCGCCGGCCGCGTTGCCCCAGGGGTGACCCAGGGTGCCGCCGCCGAACTGCAGCACGGAGTCGTCGCCGAAGATGGTCACCAGGGACGGGATGTGCCACACGTGGATGCCGCCCGAGGCCACGGCCATGGCGCCGGGCATGGAGCCCCAGTCCTGGTCGAAGAACACCCCGCGGGAACGGTCCTCGGGCACGAAGGATTCGCGCAGCTGGTCCACAAAGCCGAGGGTGGAGGCGCGGTCGCCCTCGAGCTTGCCCACCACGGTGCCGGTATGGAGATGGTCGCCGCCGGACAGGCGCAGGCACTTGACGAGCACGCGGAAGTGGATGCCGTGCTTGGGGCTGCGGTCGATCACGGCGTGCATGGCGCGGTGGATGTGCAGCAGCATGCCGTTCTTGCGGCACCACTTGGCCAGGCCCGTGTTGGCGCAGAAGCCGCCGGTCAGGAAGTCGTGCATGACGATGGGCATGCCCAGCTCCTTGGCGAACTCGGCGCGCTCGATCATCTGGTCCGGGTCCGGGGCGGTCACGTTCAGGTAGTGCCCTTTGCGCTCGCCGGTCTTGGCCTGGGCCTTATGCACGGCCTCGGCCACGAACTCGAAGCGGTCCTGCCAGCGCATGAAGGGCTGGCTGTTAACGTTCTCGTCGTCCTTGGTGAAGTCCAGGCCGCCGCGGAGCGCCTCGTAGCAGACCCGGCCGTAGTTCTTGGCGGACAGGCCGAGCTTGGGCTTGAGGGTGCCGCCCAGCATGGGCCGGCCGTACTTGTTGATCTTGTCGCGCTCGACCTGGATCCCGAACGGAGGGCCCATGCAGGTTTTGATGTAGGCGATGGGGAAGCGCAGGTCTTCCAGGCGCAGGGCCTGAATCGCCTTGAAGCCGAACACGTTGCCCACCAGCGAGGTGAGCACGTTCACCACCGAGCCCTCCTCGAACAGGTCGATGGGGTAGGCGATGAAGGCGTAGAAGGCCTCGTCGTCGCCGGGCACGTCCTCGATGCGGTAGGCCCGGCCCTTGTAGTACTCGATGTCGGTCAGCAGGTCCGACCACACGGTGGTCCAGGTGCCGGTGGAGGACTCGGCCGCCACGGCCGCCGCCGCCTCTTCCCGCGGCACGCCCTGCTGAGGGGTCACCTTGAAGCAGGCCAGCAGGTCGGTGTCGAGCGGGACGTAATCCGGGGTCCAGTACATCTGGGCGTAGTCCTTGACCCCAGCGTCGTAGGTTTTGCTTGCCATCTCGGAATACTCCTCGCTTGCCGCGGTTGGGTTGCCGGACGGGAAAGCTAGCGGATCGGCCGAAATAGATTCCAATCGATTCCGTCGATGAAACGCATAGAGGGGCGTGGAATATCCCGTCGTCACGGGGCCTGCGGGCGGACCGCCGCCCGCGCGCGGGGGGGCCGGGAACGCGGTTGAGGCGGGTAGGAAAAGAAGGGGCCGCCCCGTTCGGGACGGCCCCTGGAGGGCAAGCGTTCGGCGGGGAGATCCCTAGCGGTCCGCCCCCCCGTCCGGGGCCGGCTGCGCATCGCCGGAAGGGGGCCGGGACGGCGCCCGGGGCAGGGTGCTCAGGAGCTCCTCCATCTGTTCGGCCACGCGGTTGCCCTCTTCCACCATGAAATCCAGGAAGGATTCGGCGATCACCGACAGCTTCTTGCCGCGCGGGTAGACCGCGTACCAGTGGCGCTCCAGGGGAAACCCCTCCACATCCAGGATGTTCAAGGGCCCGTCCGTCCCCTCCAGGGCCAGGCTGTGCAGCGACAGGACGGAGATTCCCAGACCGCTGGCAACGGCGTGCTTGATCGCCTCGTTGCTGCTCAGCTCCATGGCGATATTCGGCCGCAGGCCGGCCGACTCGAACAGCCGCTGCGTGACCTCCCGGATCCCGGAGCCCGCCTCCCGGGCGATGAACGGCTCCTCGGCCAGCCGCTCGAGGGTTATCCCCTGCTCGCCGTCCAGGCGGTGGCCGTGGGGGGCCATGACCACCAGCGGGTTGGGCGCGATGGGGACGGCCTCGATCTCCAGGCCCTCCAAGGGCTTCTGCCCCATGATGTAGAGGTCGTCCTCGTTGATGGCCAGCCGCTCCAGGACCCGTTCGCGGTTGGAGACCTTCAGCGAGACGTCGATGCCGGGATAGCGCTGCTTGAAATGGCCGAGCACGTGCGGCGCGAAGTACTTGGCCGTGGTGACCACGGCCACCCTCAGGGTCCCCCGCCGCAGCCCCTCCATGTCCGCCACCCGCATCTCCAGCCGCCCCAGGCTGCCGAACACCTCGATGCAGGTTTCGTAGAGCTCCCGTCCCGCCTCGGTCAGGTGGACCTGACGCCCGACCTGCTCGAAAAGCGGCATGCCCACGGCGTCCGCCAGCTTCTTCACCTGCATGGAGGCGGTGGGCTGAGTCAGGTACAGCTCCTCGGCGGCCCGGGTCACGCTCCGGTTGCGGGCGAGGGCCTCGAAGATCTTGAGCTGGCGCAGGGTAACCCGCCGCGCCAGGTCCTTTTCGGCTCCAGGCATTGATTTTTACCTATGCGTTCGATCGACATAACGAATTTTATTTATGCGTTCGAGGCGCCAGAATACTTGCGTGATTTGGTCAGAAATGCAAGCGCAGGATTGCCCGACTGGTAGCAAGCGCCCCCTGACCGGGGGGATAGGAATAGGGGCGGACCCGTGCGGGGGACCCGCGGCCAAGGAGGAAACGGCTGACCATGGCCCTGATCGATATGAACGACATGCTCGCCCACGCGTACCAGCACGGGTACGCCGTGGGCGTTTTCACCGTGGGGGATATGGAGTCCCTGCACGCGGTTATGGAGGCGGCCGAGGCCTCCCGGGCGCCGGTGGTGCTTACCCCCGAGGCCACCGACGGGAGCCGGCTGGAGATGGTTCTTCCCGCCATGGAGGTGGCGGGCCACCGGGCCCGGGTGCCCGTGGCCATCCAGGTGGCGGTGCCCGGGGATCCGGAGGCCGCCGCGCACGCCATCCGGCTCGGCGCCAACGGGCTGCTCATCCGGTGCGGCGGAGACGGCTTTCCCGAAACGGTCCAACAGGCCCAAGGGGTTGCGGACACCGCCCGTGCCTGCGGCCTGGCTGCGGAGGCCGAGCCCGATCCCGGGACCGTCACCACCCCCGCCGAGGTGAGGCGATTCGCCGAAAAGGCGGGCATCGACGGCTTGCGGCTGGCCCCCGGCAAGCCCGACGATTCCTCCGGCAAGGGGCGCGCCGACCCCAACCGCATCAAGCGCATCCACAAGGCGCTGGAGGCCCCCCTGTCGCTGGACATCGAAGGCGGCCTGTCGGAAGACCAGTACCCCCGCCTGATCCGGCACGGCGTGGCCGCCTTCCGGTTCGGCGCCCCCCCTTCCCCCACCGCCACCGAGGCCGAGCGCGCCATGCGGGTCTGGGGGGCCGCCGGGCGCGCGGCCGAGGTACTGGCCCAGTGCACCCCGTGGGATAACGCGGAACAGCTCCTGCTGTGCAACCTCGCGGAGGTCCCGGAGGCCGAGGTGGAGGAGGCCCTGGCCCGGGGGGAGCGCATCCTTCGCCGCATGCCCGGAGTCCGGGAGGCGGTCGGCATCCGGGCCACCAGCCCGGACGCGCCCTATCGGTGCGCCTGGCGGGTTCGCCTCTGCCACCCGAGCGCCCTATCCGGCTTCCAGGATCATCCGGACCGGGCGGCTTTCGCCAACGGCAACGTCCATCCCGCCGTGGAAGGCTGCACCGGGATCCAGTTCCGCCGCCCCCATGCCGGGGATGGTCCGCCGGCGGATCCGCCGGGGCCTCCCGGCCCCCGGGGGCCCTCCGCCGCCCTGGGGCCCGCTCCGGAGCCGGGTGCCTGGAAGAGGCTGGCATGAGCGGGGCCCGTCGCCCCATGCCCCGGCCCATCCCCTCGGGCAGTAGGACGGCGGGCCGGCCGTGAGCCTGCTGGTGGTGGCTCATGCCGGCAATCCGTTGTCCAGGACCTGTCGCGCAGTGGGGCAGTTCCTGGGGTTTCGCCGCAATCAGGCGGGGGCCGCACGGACGGAAGACCCCCTGCTGGGGATCTGGCAGGACCCGGCGCCGGCGGAGACCGTGGCCCGGCTCGGCCAGATGGGGGTGGAGCCCGGCGCTGCGAGCCCCCGGGTGCGGGAAAGCATCGGCCACGAAGGGGAGTGGTACGTGTGCTGGCTGGGGGCGGACCCGGGCCCGCAGGGGGAGGCAGAGACCCTGGACGGGCTGCTCGAACTGCTCCTGGAGAGTGGGATGGGGACCGGGGCGGACCCCCGGGAAGGGTTCGCCCCCTGCTTCGCCTCCACCACCCCGGAGGAGGCCATCCGCGGTCGGGTGGCGCGCCTGGAGGCCCGCTATCCGGCCCGCATCGCGGGGGCGGTCGTCCAGGATCCGGTGAGCGCGTACTTAACTCCCGCGCCCGGGCTCGACGGACCCGACCCGCCCTGAGGGGCGCGGCCCCTCAGGGCCGGATGGTCACCCGGTCGCCCTCGCGCATGTACCGCCACAGGGTCTCCGCGGCCTCGGGCCGCACGCGGATGCAGCCGTGGCTCTCCTTGCGGCCGATGCTGTCCGGATCATTGGTGGCGTGGATGGCATAGCTCTTGCCGATGTTCAGGGCGAACTTGCCGAGGACCCCGTCGAAGCAGCGCTGGCCGTTGGCGATGTCCTCGGCGTAGCGGGCCTCCTCGGCCATGGAGTCGGGGATGCACCAGTCGATGCCGTCGGGCTCGTGGATGCGCCAGCGCACCGCATAGTCCCCCGGCTCGGTGGAATAGCACCGCCCGCCCTCCTCCTCCGGCAGGCAGTCGTCCATGCCCAGGCCCACCTCGGTGGCGTAGACCTGCCGGGTTTCGCCCTCGGGACCTTCCTGCAGGACGCGCAGCTCGAAGGCGGACTTGTCCACCACGATGCGCCGCCGCGCCCCCTCGGGCAGCGGGATGTCGGGCGGCGGGCTCAGGTCGCGGGCCGCCCGCGCCGGCACCCAGAGGGAGCGCTGCGCCGGCTCCCAGCGATCGTCCGGGAAGTACCCGGACACCTCCAGCCACTCCCCCTGGCGCCGGCGCACGGTGAACCGCTCGCCCTCCTCCCAGGAGGCCACGGGCCGGCCCCGGGGCCGATCCCGCACTGCCACCTCCTCCTCCACCCCGTAGGTACGGGCACGGCTGGGCTCCGACACGGGCCGCTTGGGACCGAAAGGGCGCACGACCCGCAGGCGGTCCGCGCGCACCCAGCGGGGCTCCTCCATGGGCCGCCAGCGCTTCTCCGGGAAGTGTCCGGTGACGCGCACCCAATCTTTGTGCCGGCGCCTGGAGGTAAGCATCGTGCCGGCCTCCCAGCGGGCCACCTCCGTCCCCTCGGGGCGCGCGCGCAGGGAGGCCTCCTCCCGCAGCTGGAAGGTCTTGGGCCGGGTGACCGCCGACACGGCGGGTTGGGAGGAGGCGGCATCCAGAGCGGACTGTCCGGAGCTGGCCTCCGCCTGGGCGGGCAGAAGCGGCACCGCCACCGTCCAGGCGAGGCACACACGGATCCACATGGCTCGTTCCATCTCCGCGCTTGTCCGGGGGTTGGGGACACGGCTATCCTAACTCCTTCCGGAACTAGGCGCACGATGTCCGCCGCTCCGCTTCCCGCCACCCACCAAGGATCTCCTCCCATGCCGCACAAGCACGCCGCCGCCGTCCTCGCCGGGATCATCGCGGGGGTGCTCGCCGGAATCGCCATCGGCTGGCAGGGCGGACCCGCCGTGGGGGCGGTGGCCTGGATGGGCACGGTGTTCCTGAACGCCCTGCAGATCCTGGTCATCCCCCTGGTGCTGGCGGCGGTGATCAGCGGCGTGGCCAGCGTCGGGGACATGCGGCACTTCGGCGCGCTGGGCGGGGTCACGGTGGGCTACTACCTGGCCACCACCGCCGTCGCCGTGCTCATCGGCCTGCTGATGGTGAACTGGATCCAGCCGGGGGCCACGGCGGGCCTGGAGGCGGCCGGGGAGCTGCCCGAGGGCATCGCCGAACGGGGCGGCGCCGACGCCCAGGCCTTCATCGAGTCCATCCTGCCCCCCAACCTGGTGGCCGCCGCCGCGGACACCAAGCTCCTGCCCGTGATCCTCTTCGCCCTGGCCTTCGGCGTCGCCATGCTGGCGGTGGGCGAGCCGGGCCGACCCGTGGCCGACTTCTTCCAGGGCTTCAACGAGATCCTCATGAAGCTGGTGATCTGGCTCATGTACCTGGCGCCCCTGGGCATCCTTGGGCTGGTGGCGGGCCGGCTGGGTGAGGCCGGCGGAGGGGAGGCCCTGGTGGGCCAGCTCACCGCCGTGGCCTGGCACGTGGTAACGGTGGTGTCGGGCCTCGCCGTCCACGCCGTGGTGCTGTTCGCCATCCTGTGGCTGGTGGCCGGAAGGGGCCTTTCCTACCTGGTCACCATGCTGCGGGCCCTGTTCGTGGCCCTGGGCACCGCCAGCTCCTCGGCCACCCTGCCCCTGACCATGGAGGGCGTGCGCGAGAACGGCGTGGACCCCCGGGCCTCGCGCACCGTTTTGCCCCTGGGAGCCACCATCAACATGGACGGCACGGCCCTCTACGAGGCCTGCGCGGTCCTGTTCATCGCCCAGGCCTATGGACTGGACCTGACCCTGGGGCAACAGGCTATTGTGTTCGTAACGGCCACCCTCGCCGCCATCGGCGCCGCCGGCATCCCCGAGGCGGGGCTGGTGACCATGGTCATCGTCCTCAACGCCGTGGGGCTGCCGCTGGAGGGCATCGGCCTGCTGCTGGCGGTGGACTGGCTCCTGGACCGCTTCCGCACCGCCACCAACGTCTGGGGCGACGCCGTGGGGGCCGGGGTGGTCCACCGCTTCATCGGCCGCTGGCAGCCGGCCGAAGAGGCCCCGCCTGCCTAGCTCCGGACCCCCGGCGAACGGCCCCACCTTCGAGGAGAAGCGACATGTCCGACGAGCCCCGCAGCGAGCATCCCACCGGCGAGTCGGCGGAGCCGGGCGAGGCCGGCTGCAGCTTCCAGGACGCCACGGAGCTGGCCACCCGCGCCGCCCGGCTGGGGCTGGAGGCCGCCGCCACGCCGCTATCCTGGCTGCCCGGGCCGGCGCGGGAAGGCCTCCGGCACGGGGCGGCCAACGCCCTGCGCGGGCTGGCGGTCGGACCCCGAGTGCTCTCGGGGATCCTGGAGGAGGTGGCCCGGGAGGTGCAGGTGCCCCTGGAGGAGTCCCATCTGGCCAGCCGTCGGGAGGAGGAGCCCCGGGCCGAGGGCGGGCCCCGGGAGGAAGAGGAGCCGGGCGGCTCCGGAAAGGCCGGGGAGGGCTAGGCACCGTGCGGGTCCTGATCCTGGGAGGCGGCTACGCCGGCCTGCGCGCGGCCCTGGACCTCGGTGCCATGCGGGCCCGGGGCCAGCTCCCCGGGGAGGTGCAGGTGGACCTGGTGGAGCGCGCCCCCTGCCACCAGGTGATCTTCTGGCTGCACCAGGTGGCCGCCGGCACCCTCACCCCGGATCAGGCCTGCATCGACTTCGGGCGCCTGCCCCTGGAGGGGATCCACCTGCACCAGGCCACGGTGCAGGGCCTCCACCCCACTCCCCGCCGGGTGGACACGGACGCCGGCACCTTCTCTTACGACGTGCTGGTGGTGGCCCTGGGCTCCCGGCCCGCCACTCCGGACATCCCCGGCCTGGCCGAGCACGCCCACACCCTGCGGACCCGCGAGGACGCCGAGAACCTGCACAACGCCCTGGAGACGGCCTACGCACGGGCCGCGCCCCTGACCGACGCCGCCGAGCGCCGGCGCCTGCTGACCACCGTGGTGGCCGGCGGCGGCTACACCGGCTGCCAGCTCGCCGGCGAGCTGGCCCACCGTCTGCCCGATCTCGCCGACCGTCACGGGGCCCCGCTGGGCGACATCCGTCTGCTCCTGTGCGAGCCCCGCGACCGCCTGCTGCCCGAGATGGAGCCCTGCCACGGCCGGGCCGCACGGCGCATCCTCGAGCGCAAGGGCGTGGAGGTGCGCCTGGGCACGCCGCTGGAGCGGCTCTCGGAGGACACCGCGGTCCTGGGCGGCGCAGGCCTCCCCTGCGGGGTGCTGGCCTGGGCCGGCGGCATCCGCGCACCGGGCCTCCTGAAGGAGGCCGGGCTGGGCGCCAACGCCCATGGCCGGGTCACCGTGGACGCCCACCTGCGCGTCCCCGACCACCCCGACATTCTCGCCGCCGGCGACTGCGCGGTGCGCACCGGCCCGGACGGCACCGAGGCCACCACCCCGGCCACCGCCACCGAGGCCATGAACCAGGGCCGCTACCTGGCCGCCATGATCCGGGATCGGGCCCGTGGCCGCCCCCCGGTGGCCGCCTACGCCCCCACCCGCCTGGGCCTGCTGGTGGCCCTGGGGGACGGCGACGCGGTGGGCACCGTCGGGCCCCTCCCCGTGCAGGGCCGGGCGGCGGGCCTCATCAAGAACGGCGCCGAGCGCACCTACCCCGACACCCTCCTCCGGCCCCACACCGAGCCGCTGCTGGACCCCGACTTCCTGCGCCCCGCCTGAGGGACCGCCCTCGCGGCAAGCCCCGCCAGGCTTCGTCGCCTGCCCTCGGACCCTCTGGCCCCCCGCGGCGCGTGCCTATCGGAAGGGCCCTCTATTGGGGTCGGAAAGCACCCCGCCTTGCCCTTCGGCCTATTGCCCCCGCACCTTAGAAAAAGAATTTCCGAATATAAAAATATAAAGAAATTTTCTTAAAAAACGCCCTCTCAATGGGATCGTTATGCCGCCCCGTCCTCTTGACCTCGAACAAAAAAAATTGCATACGGAATGCTATGCCAGGCTCCGGTGAGCCATTCACCGGAACAAGGGAAAAGAACAAAAGGGGAAAGTCCGTGGCCGATCCGAACGCCACCGCCGTCAAACGCAGCCTGGGCCGCTGCCTTCTGAACGGGGACGTCTTCGGCACCTTCTACAACATCTTTCTGGACAGCGACCCCCGGGTCCGAGAGCTTTTCGCCAACACGGAATGGGAGGCGCAGAAGGCCCTCCTGCGCCAGGGCGTGAACAACGTCATCTCCTTCTACGAGGGAAGCGCCACCGCCCAGGCCGCCATGGACCGCATCCGCCAAACCCACAGCAAGGCCCAGATGAACATCCCGCCGGATCTCTACGACTTTTGGGTCGACAGCATGGTGGAAGCGGTACGTCGGCACGATCCCGAGCTCGACGCCGAGCTGGAGGCCGCGTGGAAGGAAGTGCTCACGCACGGGGTGGACTACGTCCGGGCGGGCTACGACGAAGGGGGAGAGGCGGAGGAAAGACGCCGGGAGGGCTGAGGGGCGCGGGGCCGCCCCTGGAAGAAAGCGGCCGCGCGCGCCTACCGGGACGGGGGGCCGTTGCCGCGCCCCCTCCCCGGCGCGTTTCCGGGGCCCCGTCCCGGGCCATGGCGCTCTTCCCGCACGTTCTCTTTCTCGCGGGAGTCCCGCCGGTACAGGCGCGGGCCGCGTTTGAGGGCGTGGAATTCCCGGGAACCGGGCTTGATCCCCAGGCGCTTCGCGAGCGCACCCCAACCCTGTTCCCCATGGGCCCGGTAGCGCTCCAGGATGTAACCGGGTGATCTCCCCGACAGCTCCCCAAGGCGGAAAACCATGTAGGCGTCCGCCGGCCGTTCCACCTTGCTCAGCACGGCTCTCACCCGGACGTCCTCCACCTCGAAGCGGGCGGCGATCCGGGCCAGGAATCCCGAGCGATCGGCCTCGGCCCGGACATTGATCTCCTTGAGCCAGTCGAACGCTCCCGCCTCGGCCACTGCCGGCAAGGAGGCGAGCATCACCCCCGCCATGGCCACACCCCTTACCTTCTCCAGCTTCATGGGATACCCCCCCTTTCCCGATGGGTCGCGCCTGCAGGGGTGCTTCGCCCCGGTGCCCGCGTCGATCGCGGCAGGAACAGGACGCCTGTCCCGCACCATGTCGAGCACCCCGTCCTTATCCGGCAGAAACCGTATCGGGAAACCGCGCTTGGGGAAAGCCCCGGGGCGCCGGGCTTTCCCACGCAACTTGCCTACCTCCGGCCCCGCCAGTGGACACCGGCGAAAAAGGGGTTCTATGTTGAAAAGATGGAGGCCACGGAGGAGGCAGGCGCCACCTCTGCCGGCACCCGGATGTACCCCCGCCCCGGCCTACAGGAGGAGGCCATGCAAGGAACCGCAAAAAAACTGTACTCCTACGGGAAATGGCTGCTGGGCCTGCCCGCGGCCCTGCTCCTAGGGGGAGTCGCCCAGGCCCAGTGTCTGGAGTGCACCAACGAGCCTCCCCAGGAGATCCTGGAGATGCTTATCGAGGAGACCGGCTCCGACTACCTCACCCAGAGCCAGCAGAACTTGCAGCTCATGCCCGACAACCCCGCATACTTCGTGGCGGAGGACGGCAAGGATCTGTTCCACGAGAAGCGCGGCCCCAACAACGCGTCCCTGGAGAAATGCGACTTCGGCAAGGGCCCCGGCGAGCTCGAGGGGGCGGTGGCCGAGCTGCCGCGCTACTTCGAGGACACGGGCAAGGTGATGACGCTGGAGACCCGCCTGGTGCACTGCATGAAGACCATCCAGGGCTTCTCCGAGGACGATCCGGAGATCGCGGAGCGCCACGGCTCCGACTCCGTGATGATGCAGTTGCAGACCTACATCGCCAGCAAGTCCAACGGCTACGAGTGGGGTCCGCCCATGGACCATCCCATGGAGAAGGCCATGCGGGACGCGGGCGAGAAGCTGTTCTACCGTCGGGCCGGCCCCATGGACTTCAGCTGCAACAGCTGCCACGGCGAGACCGGCAAGCGGATCCGCGCCTCGGTGCTCCCCAACATGAACGAGCCCAAGGAGTGGACCAAATCCATCTCCTGGCCGGCCCGGCGGGTGGGCCATCAGGAGGTGCGCAGCAACTACCACCGTCTGCGCGGATGCTACTGGCAGATGCGGCAGGGCCTGGTTGAGCCGGACTCGGACGCCGCCGTCGCGGTGATGACCTTCTGGAACGACGCCGCCCGCGGCGAGCCCGCGATTCTGCCCGACCTGAAGCGCTGAGCACGGAGGAAGACCGAATGGAATACGGAAGCTCGATACGGACGGGCCTGGCCGCTCTCGCCTCCGTCTCCCTCCTCGCCGCCGGGCCGGCCGTGGCGGAGTCCGCCGAAGGCGAGCGGGCCGACTACACGGAGATGAGCGCCGAGGAGCTGGCGAACCATCTGATCTTCGAGAAGGAAGGTTTCGACCTCGACGAGGAGACCCAGGAAGGGACCACGGTGCGCGAGCGCCTGAAACAGGACGAGCTGCAGAAGACCTGCTCCGCCCTGGAGGGCGGGGACATCGACACCGAGACCGCCGAGAAGGTGCGCGAGATGGCCCGGGAGAACATGGAATACCCGGAAGGCGGCATCGAGCTGGGCGACTGGGAGCGGGGGCAGGAGATCGCCGAAAACGCCTTCGGCTTCCGCGTCGGCCACAAGGTGGACGACCACGGCGAGGAAGAGACCGGGGGCATGTGCATCAACTGCCACGAGATGGAGTCGGCGAAGTCGCACCGGTCCGGCACCATCGGCCCGAGCCTGGCCAACTACGGCAAGGACCGCGGCTCCGGCGAATCCATAGTGCGGTTCGCCTACGAGATGATCTACAACCCCCACGTCAACTTCCCGTGCACCAAGATGCCACGCCTCGGCGCCAACGGGATCCTGGACAAGGAGAAGATCCAGGACGTGCTGGGCTACCTGTTCGACCCGGAATCGCCGGTGAACCAGTAGGGCCAGCCAGGGAACGGCCCCCGGAGATCGGGGGCCGCCAACCCTCCAACCTGTTCAGCCTTCCTGGCTAGACCTCGTAGTCCACCACCCAGCGCCCCGCCGCAACCTCCCCGATGAAGGCCTTTACCGCCTCATGCTCGGGATGGACCTGGTACGCCTCCAGGACCTCCCGGCTCTCCAGCTCGGTGTAGAGGACCACGTCGGCGGAGCTGCCCGTGGCGCTGAAATCCAGCCCCACCTCCACCGTCAGCAGCCCCGGAATGCGCCCCTCCAGGGCCTCCAGCTTCTCCTTCACCAGCTCCGCGTTGGCGGACCGGCTGTTGCCCCGCGCCTGGTCCTTCAGGCGCCACATCACGATGTGCTTGACCATGGTTTCCTGTTCCCTAATCCAATCCGCGAGCGCCCTACGCCCTCTCCCCAGCTTGTCCGCGGGGACGGCAGGCGTAGATTGTAAAGATAACCGCCACCCCGACCCCGGGGCGTGCTGAATCGAGGACCGGGTGCCCCACGCAGCCGGGCACCCCAAACCTGGGGGTAGCGAAGGCACCCCGGAGGGTAACGGAGATGACCACGAAAACCGTAGTGAACGGGGTCGACGTCGACCAGCTGGTGGACACCGTAGGCGCCATCAAGGAGCAGCCGGACATCGCGAAGTTCCGGTTCCGCGCCAGCAACCAGTGGGTCAACGGCGGCCATTCCCGTACCACCATCCAGTCCTTCTACGGCGCCGGCCAGGAGGACGACACCCGGAGCGAGCCCATCGTGCTGGACTCCGACGAGCCGCCGGTGCTCCTGGGCGAGAACAAGGGAGCCAACGCCGTGGAGACGGTGCTCCACGCCCTGGCCTCCTGCGTAAGCGTGGGCTTCGCCTACAACGCCGCCGCCCAGGGCATCCGGGTGGACGGGATGGAAATGGACCTGGAGGGGGACATCGACCTCCACGGCTTCCTGGGGCTGTCGGAAAGCACCCGGCCGGGCTACGAGAACATCCGGCTATCCTGCCGAATCCAGACGGATGCGTCGGAGGATAAGCTGGCGGAGCTGAGCGAGCAGGTGCAGAAGACCTCGCCGGTGCTGGACATCCTGCGCAACCCGGTGCCCACCGCCATCCATCTGGAGAAGGCGCCCTGAGGCCGATGACCCCCGGTCCTCGCGGGGCGGGGAAGCTGGCTTTCCGGCTTCCCCGCTCAATCGGGGCTCAGGCCCCCTCCAGCACCTCCGAGGAGCGCAGGGCCCGTTTCAGCTGGGCGTCCACCACCAGGAAGCCGAAGGGCACGGCGCCCAGCAGGAACACCATCAGCCAATAGGCGATGGACCACCCCCGCCGGTGGCTGACCACCAGCGCCAGGGCACCGTAGACCAGGAACAGGACGCCGTGCGTCCAGCCCACGTAGTACACCGCCTCGTGCAGGCCGAGGTAGGCACGCAGGGGGATGGCCACAAGCAATAACGTCAGCAGGGACAGCCCCTCGATCAGGCTGACGAGCCGGAACAACCTCATGGCGGGTCCTCGGGTTTCCGTTGGGTGGGCAAAGGGTAGCATCCTGGGAGCCCGGGTGGGGCACCACACCACTATTGCGCCTACCCGCCTGCCTCTACCCAGAATCCCCGAAAATCTTGTCCCCCTTCTCCGCGAGGCCATGGGTAAAGCCGGAATCGAAGCCTGCCGTGCGCCGCCCCTGGCCCTGTAGCTTGGGCAAACCTCAGCCCTGCTTCGGTTCCTCCTTCCACCCTCTTGGCTCCGGAACGTTGCATGGCCCCTGATGGACGAATTCTAAAGGGACGGTTTCCGGCCCGACCCTCGGACCGCCTTCCGGCGGCCCACTGACGCCATGCAACGAGGTCTTGACCATGACCGATGAATCCAAGCCCACCACCACCGACGGCGGCGCCCCGGTATCCAGCGATGAGCACTCCCTGACCGTGGGGGCGGACGGCCCGATCGTCCTGCACGACCACTACCTGATGGAGCAGATGGCCAACTTCAACCGCGAGCGGATCCCCGAGCGCCAGCCCCACGCCAAAGGCGGCGGCGCCTTCGGTCGCTTCGAGGTCACGCAGGACGTGAGCGCCTACACCAAGGCGGCCTTCCTCCAGCCGGGCGCCAAGACCGATGTCCTGATCCGCTTCTCCACCGTCGCCGGGGAGCGCGGCAGCCCCGATACCTGGCGGGATCCGCGCGGCTTCGCGGTGAAGTTCTACACCGGGGAAGGCAACTTCGACATGGTCGGGAACGACACCCCGGTCTTCTTCGTCCGCGACCCGATGAAGTTCCAGCACTTCATCCGCTCGCAGAAGCGGCGCGCCGACACCAACCTGCGCGACCACGACATGCAGTGGGATTTCTGGACGCTGTCGCCGGAGTCGGCCCACCAGGTGGCCTGGCTCATGGGCGATCGCGGCATCCCGGCGAGCTGGCGGCACATGAACGGCTATTCCAGCCACACCTACATGTGGGTCAACGCCGAGGGGAAGAAATACTGGGTCAAGTACCACTTCAAGACCGACCAGGGCATCAAGTGCCTGACGCAGGAGCAGGCCGACAGCCTGGCCGGCAGCGACAGCGACTACCACACCCGGGACCTGTACAACGCCATCGAACGGGGCGACCACCCGAGCTGGACGCTGTACATGCAGATCATGCCGTTCGAGGAGGCGGAGACCTACCGCTTCAACCCCTTCGACCTGACCAAGGTATGGCCGCACGGGGACTACCCGCTTATCGAGGTGGGTAAGCTGACCCTCGACCGCAACCCGACCGACTACCACACCGAGATCGAGCAGGCCGCCTTCGAGCCCAACAACCAGGTCCCCGGCACCGGGTTCAGCCCCGACAAGATGCTGCTGGCGCGGGTGCTCGCCTACGCGGACGCCCACCGCGCCCGGCTCGGGGTGAACTACAAGCAGATCCCCGTCAACACGCCCAAATGCCCGGTCCACAGCTACAGCAAGGACGGCGCCATGCGGGTGCAGAACGTCTCGGATCCGGTGTACGCGCCCAATTCCAAGGGCGGCCCCGCCGCCGACCCGGAACGCTATCCCGAGGCGGCGACCTGGTCCGCCAGCGGCGAGCTCGTCCGCCACGCTTACACCCCGCGCCGGGACGACGGCGACTTCGTCCAGGCCCACGCCCTCGTCCGGGAGGTGATGGATGCGGAGGCCCGCGACCGCCTCGTCTCCAACGTGGTCGGGCACCTGTCGGCGGGAGTCTCCGAGCCGGTCCTGGAACGGGCCTTCCAGTATTGGCGCAACATCGACGAGGAGGTGGGGGAGCGCATCGAGGCCGCCATGCGCGGAAAGTAAGGAGGGGAAAGGGCCCGGCCCCGGCTCAGGGAAGGCCCGAGACGACCTCCCGGTATTCGTCCTCGCGGAACAGGCGGTGGGTCTCGGTCCGGACGTTGCCGCCGGCCGCGATGGCGAGCACCATCTTGGCCACCGCCTCCTCGTCGGGGGCGTCGAAGATGAAGATGGTGTCGTAATGCGGGTGCCCGAGGATCCCGTAGAAGTCCTTCATCTCACCCCCCATGGCCCGGACCGTCTCCTTGGCGGCCTCCACCCGGGCCGGGCTCTCCTTGATGTTGCGGATCCCCTGGTCGGTGAACCCGAACAGGATCATGTAGGTATTCATGGTCGCACCTCCGTTCCGGAACCATTCCGGGCCGCCGATCCGGGCCCCGGCAGGCGCGAAGGAGCCGATCCGGCCGGAGCCGGGTGCCTGGACCGGAGCCTGTGTGGCCCTTCTGGATAGGCTCCCGCCACCGGTCCGGGAGGTAAAATGGTATGAACCCTTAGGGAGCCACAACCGGATTCCCCCGGAGACCGCCTTTGAGCGGCTTCCGGCCCCACCTTTTCCCCTTGGGTACCCCCGGGCATCGGTCCTGGGCAATGGGACCCATTCGATTTATCGATTTTTGCCCCGATACCCCCCTTCGTAGACTGAACCCTGCCTCCCGGATCCGGGCCCGACCGTCGGTACGCAGCCCGGCGACGGCAGCCACGCAAGTCCAGCAATCCGGCAGGTCCCGCAGCCGCCCCGGGGAACGGGGGCGGCCAGGCCGCGCAACGGGGGTCGAGGCAGGGAATGGAAGGGCTCATCGCAGTGGTGGCGGCTCTGCCGCTCCTTTCGGCCGCACTGATCCACCTGCTGGCCCCGCACCTGGGCCGCAGGGGGGCCCGGTTGAGCGTGGCCCTCACGGCCGCGACCCTGGGCCTCGCCGCCCTCGCCCTGGGGCTCGCCGTGAGCGGCGCCGATACGCGCCAGGTGGGCCTGGGCGGTGCCTGGGGCACGCTGCTGTTCGACCCCCTGAGCACCCTGATGGCCGTGGTGATCGCCGGGATCAGCCTGGTGGTCCACGTCTACTCCCTGCGCTACATGGCCGACGAGGCGGGCTACATCCGCTTCTTCGTGCTGCTGGACCTGATGACCGCGGCGCTGCTGGCCATGGTCGCCGCCGGCGACCTGGTGACCCTCGTGGTGGCCTGGCACCTGGTGGGCGTGCTGCTCTACTTCCTGCTCGGCCAGGACACCCGCGACCCCTCCGCGCACCGGTACGCCTTCTGGACCCTCATCACCTACCGCATCGGCGATCTGCCGCTGGTGCTGGCGGCGGCCCTGCTGTACCAGGCCCACGGCACCTGGTCGCTGCCGGAGATCTTCGCGGCCATGGCGGCCGATCCGGGGGGGCACACCTACCTGGGCCTGCCCCTGGCCGAGGCGGTGGGCGGGCTGGTGGCCCTGGCCGCCTTCGCCCGCTCGGCGCAGTTCCTGCTGCACACCTGGCTGCCCTACACCATGGCCGGACCCACTCCCGTCTCGGCCCTGATGCACGCCGGCATCGTCAACGCCGGCGGCTTCCTCATCAACCGCTTCGCCCCCGTGTACGTGCACACGGACATCGTGCTGCACGGGGTGTTCGTGGTGGGGCTGGTCACCGCCCTGATCGGCTCGATGCTGATGCTGACCCAGAACGACATCAAGAAGTCGCTGGGCTACTCCACCATGGGCCAGATGGGCTTCATGATCATGGAGACCGGCATCGGCGCCTTCTCCCTGGCCATCTTCCACCTCATCGCCCACGGCCTGTTCAAGGGCACCCTGTTCCTGGGCGCCGGCGGCGTCATCCACGCGGCGCGCCGGGAGAACGGCGCGCCCAAGGACGACCTCTACACCTTCGTCGTGGAACGGCGGCCGGCCCCCGGCCGACTGCCCTGGCTGCTGATGGCCGCCGTCACCCTGGCCGTCCCGGTCTCCATCCTGGCCCTGGCCCATTGGCTGGTGGCCGCGGACTATTTCCAGAAGCAGGGGGCCGTGGTGCTCCTGTTCTTCGGCTGGGTGACCGGTGCGCAGCTGCTGTTCGCCACCTACCGCATGGGGGCCCGGAACCTGCGGCGGATGGTCATCCTGAGCATCCTCTCCTTCGCGGTGGTGGTGGTGGGCTACACCCTGATCAGCCACGCCTTCGACCTGTTCCTGTATCCGGACGAGTCCTTCCGCGCCGGGATCTACGCCGCCGCCGAGGTGGACCCCTTCTGGTTCGATCTGCTCGTCGGGCTCGTCACCGCCGCCATCGTGCTCGGCTGGCTGCTCACCTACTACGCGGAGCACAACGGCCACCACCATCGGGCCGAGGCGCGCCGGGCCTGGACCAGCTTCTACGCCCTGGTTTCCCGAGAGCTCTACCTGCCCGACCTCTACACCCGCCTGACCCGGGCGCTCCTGGCGGCCGCGGGACGGCTCAACGTCTGGATGAGGTGGGTCTGACATGTCCCTGGCGACCTTTCTGCTGGCCGCGGTGTTCCTGCCCCTGTTCCCGCTCAGCGCGGCCTTTACCGCCCTGTACCAGCGGGCCGGGCACAGCGTCGGGCGCGCAATCCTGCTGCTTGCCTGGCCGCAGCTCGGCCTGGCCCTGGCGGCCACGGCGGACGGACCGCCGCCGGGCTGGCTGCTGGCGCTGGCCCTGGGGACGGCGGCGCTCTACGCCTTCCGCGCCCTCGCCCTGCGCGAGCTGGGCCAGTGGACGGCCTTCCTCGCCGCCTCCCTGTGGGCCCTGCTGTGGCTGACGGAGCCGGGCGCCGCCACCGGGACCGCCCACCTGCACGCCCTGGGGATGAGCGCGCCCCTGGCGCTGGTGGCCCTGCTCACGGGCGGGCTGGAGCGGCGCTTCGGCGCCGCCTACGCCGGCCTGACCACCGGCCTGGCCCAGACCCTGCCCCGCCTTTCCGGGGTGCTGGTGGCCGCGGTGCTGGCCAGCGTGGCCCTGCCGCTGTTTCCCGCCTTCTTCACCCTGCTGGCGCTGCTGGTGGCCAGCACCCCGGGCATGCCCGCGGTGAGCCTCGTCCTGCTGGCCGTCTGGCTGCTCTGGACCTGGGCGGGGGCGCGCATGATCCAGGGCCTGGTAGTGGGGGCGGCCGCCCCGGAGGCGCCCGGGTACCGGGTGGCGGACCTGGGCGCGGCCTCCGCCTGGGCCTACGCCGCCGCCCTGCTGGCGCTCGCCGCCGGCGGCCTGCTCCTCACAGGAGACCTGCCATGAGCCTGTCCCTGGGCAAGAGGCTGAAGATCCGCACCACGGTCTACGTGGCCGGGGAGCCCATCCCCTTCTTCTGGCCGATGCGCTCCTTCATCCACCACAACCCCCTGCACGGCCTGGAGCACCTGCCCTTCGCCGAGGCCGTGGCGAAGGGCGAGGAGCTGTTCCACGCCCGGGGCTTCTTGCCGCGCCATCAGTACCAGCGCTACCTCGCCGAGGGCCGGGTGGACCGCGAGCGCCTCGCCGCCGAGGTGGAGGCCTTCGCCGCCGACCGCGACCCCGTACCGGGCATCGACCTGCCGCGCTGGCTCCTGGCCCTGCTCACGGAAGTGGAGCAGCCCGTCGCCGCGCGCCGCACGCTGGCCGGGGCGGAGGACGTCCGGGCGGCCCTGGCCGGCGCGACGCCGACGGCGGACCCCGCCCCGGAGCCAGCGGCCCTCACCGACGGCCTGCGCGGGGCGCTGCTGGGCGAGCGGCCGGTGTACGAGGCGGTGGACGCCCTCTACGGCACGGAGATCGGCGCGGAGCTGGACGAGCTGGTGGTCAAGAGCTGCCTGGATTTCTTCGACGAGGGCCAGTCGGTGTGGGGCATGCCGGGGCGCGAGCAGGGATTCTTCGAGGCCTGGCGCCAGCTCGCCGTGCGCAACGGCCGGCTGGCTCTGCGCGGCCTCCACGTGGAGCGCATTCTGGCGCAGGCCAGCGGGCCGGAGGAGGTGATCGACCGGGTCATGCGCGCCCTGGAGGTGCCCGAGTCGCGCTGGGCAGGCTGTTTCACCCGCGAGCTGGCCCGCCTGCACGGCTGGGCCGGCTTCATCCGGTGGCGCTCCCAGGCCGCCGACTACCATTGGAGCACGCGCTATCCCGGCGACCTGGTGGACCTGCTGGCGATCCGCCTCACCCTCGCCCTGGCCCTCCTGACCGAGCGCAAGGCCCTTGCCACCACCACCGGGGCCATCGAGCGAGCCATCGAGGAGCGCCCCAGGGAAACCTACCTCCGCCACGAGCTCCAGAGCGGGGCCATCCTGCCGGCGCAGGCCCCGCGCGTGGAACAGGCGCTGGCGCGCGGCAGGCCGGGGGCCATCGAGCGCGTCTTCGCCGACTACGTCCGGGCCAAGCGCGACCAGGAGGCCCTGCGCCAAGCCGAGGGACTGCAGGCCCTGGCCGCCCGGTCGGAGGGGAACGGCACCCTCGAACGGCTCTCCGGGGACGCGCTGGGAGGGCTGCTGGACACCCTGGACGCCTTCGAGCGCGCGGAAGGCATGGTCTGGCTGCGCGCCATGGAGGCCCGGGCCGCCGACCGCCTGCTGGGAGAAGTGCACCCGGAGCCCCCGGCGCCGCGGGAGAAGCGCCCCTTCGCCCAGGCGCTGTTCTGCATCGATACCCGCTCGGAGCGGATCCGGCGCCACCTGGAGGCCGCCGGCGACTACCAGACCTACGGCATCGCGGGCTTCTTCGGGGTACCGGTGAGCTTCATGGAGCTGGGCAAGGGCACCGAGACCCCCCTATGCCCCGTGCTGCTCTCGCCGAAGAACCTGGTGATGGAGCTGCCCGTCTCCGCGCCCCGGGACCCGGACGCGGTCACCGCCCTGGAAAAGGCCCTGCACGCGCTCAAGGAGTCGGTTGTCGGGCCCTTCGTCACCGTGGAGGCCATCGGCCTGCTGTTCGGCCTGGACATGGTGGGCAAGACGCTGATCCCCCGGCAGTACAACCGCTGGCGCCGGCAGCTGCACGAGCACCAGCCCGCCACCCACTGGCTGCTGGACAAGCTGAGCCGCGAGCAGGCCGACTCCATCGTGCGCACCGTGCAGCGGGCCGTCATCATCAGCGCGGTGGAGCAGGAATTCGGCCTGCCCCAGGAGCGCATCACCGACACCATGGTGCGCGAGCTGCGCGAGGCGGCCATGGGCAACCGGTCCCGGGCGCCCGAGCTGGCCGAGGCGGCCCCTCTGGACGCCGAGGACGAGCGGGCCTTCATCGAGCGCCTGCGAACGGTCTACCGCATCGACCCCGCCTTCGCCCGGCTGCAGATGGAGCGGTTGGGCCGCATCGGCTTCAGCCGCGACGAGCAGGCCGGCTACGTCGGCAACGCCCTGCGCGCCATCGGCCTGACCGAAGGCTTCTCCCGCTTCGTCCTGCTGGTGGGCCACGGCAGCACCTCGGAGAACAACCCCTACGAGTCGGCCCTGGATTGCGGCGCCTGCGGCGGCAACCACGGGCTGGTGAACGCCCGCCTGCTGGCGGAGATGGCCAACCGGACCGAGGTGCGGGACGCCCTCCGGGAGCAGGGGATCGACATCCCCGACGACGCCTGGTTCGTGGCGGCCCTGCACGACACCACCACCGACGAGCTGCGGCTGGCCGACCTCGACCGGCTGCCCGGCACCCACGTGGCCTACCTCGACCGGCTGCACAACGGCCTGCGGGCCGCCTCGCGCCGCTGCGCCCGGGAGCGCATGCCCACCCTGAAAGACCCCGCCGTGGAGGGGGCGCCCGGCGACGCCTACCGCGAGGCGCAGCGCAACTCCATGGACTGGTCCCAGGTGCGCCCCGAATGGGGCCTGTCCGGCAACGCCTACTTCCTCATCGGGCGGCGCGCCCTGACGCAGGGGGTGTCCCTGGAAGGCCGTGCCTTCCTCCACTCCTACGACTACCGCATCGACCCCAGGCGCCGGCTGCTGGAGACCATCCTCACTGGGCCGCTGGTGGTGGGCCAGTGGATCAACATGGAGCACTACTTCTCCACCGTGGACAACGAACGCTTCGGCAGCGGCAGCAAGGTCTACCACAACGTCGCCGGCCGCTTCGGGGTCATGACCGGCAACCTCGGCGACCTGCGCACCGGCCTGCCGTCCCAGACCGTGCTCGACCGGGGCGCGCCCTACCACCAGCCCCTGCGCCTGATCACCGTGATCGAGGCACCGCTGGAGCAGGCCCGGGCCGCCGTAGAGAACGTGGCCACCGTCAAGCAGCTGGTGCGCAACGGCTGGATCCGTCTGCTCGTCCTCGACCCCGAGACCGGCACCGTGACCGCCTACGAGGACGGCCAATGGCGGCCCCGGCCGGGGACCATCGCCCGCCCCAGCCCCCAGGAGGCAGCGCAGCATGCATAACCTCAACTTCAGCCCCCTGAAGAAGCTCGAGATCATCCTCAGCGGCGAGCACCAGAGCTTCGCCACCGATCTGCTCGACCGGGCCGGGGTGAAAGGCTACACCATCATGCACAACCTCTCCGGCAAGGGGAGCCACGGCTTCCACGAGGGGCACCTGATGTTCAACGAGGACGACGTGCTGATCATGATCATCGCCGCCGTCCCGGAGGACATGGTCGAGCCCATCCTGGAGGGGTTCGCGCCCTTCTTCAGCGAGCACTCCGGCGTGGTGTTCATCTCGGACATCCAGGTGACGCGGATGGTGAAGTTCACCGATCAGGAAGGGTAGTTGCACCCGGCACGCCGGGTCGTCCCCTGGCTACGGGCCGGGGGAGTAAAGCCGAACCTGCGGCTGGAACGGGCTGCGTAGGGGGAGGTCTTCGGCGGCTCGACTGGCCCTTTACGACCGGGGTGCAAGGCCAAAGTGTGCCTTTAAAGTTGCAATCCAAATACGGGTTCCCAGACCCGCTGGATCAACCACAGGAGAGAGAGATGGCGGACCAGCCGGATGAATCCAATATGCCGCACAAGCCCCAGTTCGCGTCGGCCCCGGGGCAGGCCCGCAAGACCGCCACCGTGGAGGACTCCCTGGCGGCCGCGGAAGAGCTGAAGCCCATGGTGGGCAAGGCCCGCCGCATCGCCCGGGAACGCCGCGCCGCCTTGGCCAAGTACGGCAAGATGGCGCTGCCGCCGGAGGAGCGCTAGGCGGGTCCTACCCAGGCCTTGTCCCCGGTCGCCCCGGAACGGGGACCGGGAGCGGGCAAGTGGGTGTCCTTAAGAGTTACGTGCGCCCTAGAACCCCGGGTCGCGGCGGGGCCAGTTCTCGGCGTGGGGACCGCACTCCTCGCACTGGAGGAAGGTGAAGCGAACCCATTCCAGGAGGTCCCGGTGGTCCGGCCGCGCCGCCTCCGGGCCCTGCGTGCGGTGGAAGAGCTCGCCCTGCTCGTCCAACACCAGCACCGCCGGCCGCCGCTCCGCCAGCCGGGCCGTGGCCCCCTCCGCATCCTGGAGCAAGGGGAAGGGATACTCCCCTTCGGGGGGCGAGGCGGCGGCGATGGCCAGCACCTCGGCCCCGGCGGCGCGGTAGTCGGAATAGCGGGCGGCGAAGCCGTCCAATAGAGCGGACCCGGCGCCGTCCCACAGCACCAAGACCAGCGGCTGGCGGCCCTTGAACCGCCATGTGGAGACCACGTTGCCGGTGCGATCGGGCAGGCGGATGCTGCCGGCCACCATACCGGGGGTCAGCGTACCCATGGCGCCCTCCTGCGGTGGCGACTTTCGGAATTGGACCCCGGCGGGAGCCCGAGCGCTCCGGATCCTCCGCACGGCCCCAACAGGAGGGAACGCCACCGGCGCCAAAGGGCGTTTCACTCGGGCGCGCAGGAAAGACCGGGCAGGATGCGGCGCCGCTGCTCATCGCCCTCGCGCCAGCGCAGCTCCAGGTCGAAGTCCGCGCCCGGCGGCCGATCAATGACGATCATCCCCATAAGCCAGTCCTGGGGGGCAAAGCGATGCTCCGCCGGCAATACCGTCCAGCGAAAGGCGGTGCGCGGCCCACGGGGCACGCCCTCCTCTTCCCACTTCCGCTGCCAGTGGCTGTTCAAGAGCAAGGGGGCCGTGCCGCCGCTCCCGAGCGTCCGCCACTGGCCCAGGTCGATCTTGACCGAGCCCTCCCGCCCGGTATTGCCGATGCTCCCCCAGAAGGCGCACCGCTGCGCGACCCGGTCCGCCATCGAATCCTCGAATCCGCGCCCTATGAAGAAGGCCCGGACCTGGTCCGGCAGCAGCTGACCCATTTCCACCGAGAGCCCTTCCCCGTCCCATTGCCACTCCCTCAGGCCCGTCTCGGGGTCGGTTTCCACGGCCGGCCGGGCGCGGGGCGCCTCGTCAGCCTGCGCCGGGACGGCGGAAAGGCCAGCCGCCAACGCCGCGCAAAGAACCAGTAGCCGGAACGGGATGGGGATGATCGTGTGCATCTTCCGGTGCCGCGTTGTGCATGGTGGAGGCCGGCTCCCGGCCGCCGCCGGAGCCAACGGGCGGCCGAGCGCCGCCGTCCCCACCGTTACAGCACTACCTCACACAGCCGTCAAACCGAAAACATCCCCCATATCCCTCCCACCAATACTCCGACGCTTTGAGCGCGGCGGGGCAGCCTCCTTGTTCACTGACATCCCCGATTACGCCCTGGCGCGCCCTTCTGGGTGGCCTTTAGATAATGGATGCAACGGCCAGGCTCAGACCCCCAGCGTCAGCACAAGCTCCTCGCCCTCTACGCGGACATCCTTCAGGACCATGCGCGCAACCGCTTGCTTCCTATCCTCGGGATCGAGGGTATATATGGGCTGATCCTTGTAGTATTCGGCAAGCGCTTCGGTAAGCGCCTTTTTGGCCTTGTCCATATATTCCTCGGATATCCCTTGCACCTTCAAAGCCTCAATAACCGGATCCGACAGATAGAATTGGCCCTCTTCTGCTCTATAGGCAATCCCGGAGGTTGCATCAACAGTACCCTCCAAAGGCTTCGAGCCCTGGTACCCGGTTATATTGAATTCGACGTCCAGGCCGGCCCGGACTCTATCGGAGTCCTCGACGAGATCGATTCTCGGGTTGTTTAAGGTGACCTCAATGATAACCAGGTACGTCTTGGTCAGCGGAAGCTGTTCGTCCAGCTGCTTTTGGATTTCCGGTTCCGTAAGCCGGACAACATACCCCCCGATCGAGAAATAGTAATAGGCCCCGCCCAGCAACAAGAGGAAAATCACAGTGGCCGCCGCTGCAATCTTTTTCACGGGTACGCACCTATAACGTCGCGAATGGGACCACCCCCAAAAGGCCTCCTGAACAAGGGGTTCCGACCCCAATATGGCCCACTCGGGCCGTTCCTTCCAGGGCGAACCGGGTCTCCTCCCCCACAGAACGCCGATATGGGTTTGGAGGCGCCTCGAGGCGCCGTGAAAAGATTGGGAGGCGTTCAGAGGGCCCGCCGGTTGGGGGAAAAAGATATTGACGGTTTTTCCGGTGAACCGAATAGTGGAAAGAAGGGAGTGGGGCCTATCCTGCACGTGCGTCCCCGATGGGCTTAGGGGGACTGGCCAGCCACTCCCGGGGCAAAACGGCCCGGGGACGCAGGAAAGCCTAAAGGAGGGGGCTCATGAGCCGCCAGTACGTGGATTGCCGGGAGTTGCCCAGTGAGATGGCCTGCACGGTATCCATCGCCGCCGATGACCCCGAAGAGCTCATGGAGGCCGCGGTGCAGCATGCCGTCTCCGTCCACCATGAGCAGGACACCGAAGAGCTGCGCAGCAACATCCGCCAGCTCTTTCGCGAGGAGACCTCCCAGCAGGCCTGAACCGGGCAGCGGGCGGTCGGCCTCGCCCTTGTGAGAACCGGCCGCCCCGCATCGAATGCCCATTCCACGAAGCCGCGGCCGCCTTTTTGCCGGTCAATGACCGGTAGCCTGGCATCGCAGAACCCTCCCGGAGAGCCGGCGTCCAAATAGCAGGACCATCCGCTCGAAAGGCCCGGGTATGACCCATACTCCCCTGGATTTCGAGGTCTGCATCCATGAGGCAGGCCACGCGGTGGCCGCCTGCTACTACGGCATCGATTTCCACCGGGTTCTGGTCGACTTCGACCTGGACACCGAGCAGACCACCGGCATGCTCAGTCCGGGCCGCGGCCCACCCACCCATGCCGGCATCTCCATATCCGGGCCCGCCGCCCTGGCCTATTACCGGGGGGAGGCCGAGCACCTCGACTTCCGCGGAATCGAAGCGAGCCCGGGGGCCCGCGGCGACATCCACGCCATCTATCGCAGTTGGTACGGCAGTGCTCCCCGGACCCGCCGGGACTACTTCGGGGGCGAGTTCGCCCGGCATACCGAACGGCTTTTCCGCACCGCCCTGGAAGAGATCATCGAGCCACTGTTCCCC
>NZ_JBKGZG010000037.1:0-25839 GCF_046545655.1 Thiohalorhabdus sp.
TGTTTTACAGATCCTCCGGCGCAACTTGGCAAAATTGACCTTTGCTGCCGACAAAAATCATGACAACCGATTCTCCCCTTTTTTGTTTATTTCTGTTGTGTCTACACTGAACCCCAAAGGGAAACGTAAATGGCTGGAAGGCCCCTTTTCAGTCCCGTTTTGGCGCCGACCAGCACTCTTTGCCCCCGTCCCGAACCTGCCAATGGATCCTCCAGCACCGCTGCCCGAGGAGCCGACCATGCAGTACAAGAACGTATCCGACCTGAGCCGGGACCTTTTGCACAGCTCCCCGCGGATACCAAGAGACGTGGACTTGGTGGTCGGCATACCACGGAGCGGCATGTTGGCGGCGAGCCTGCTCGCCACCCAAAGGAACCTGCCCCTGATCGATATCGACGGCTTCCTCGGCGGAGCGGCGCCTTGGTTCGGGGACACCAAGATCATGCCGCCCCATCTACGCTTCGGCACCAGCTGGGAGGCCCGCCGCCCCCTGGTCTTGGACGATTCCATCCTGAGCGGGGGCTCCATGGCCAAGGTGACCGAACGCCTCGTGGCCTCCGGCCTCCGGCCGTGGTGCCTGACGGCCGCGGTCTATTACGACCCCGCCTCCCGCTACGACCTCGACCTGGGCCTGATTCCCCTCGATCCCCCCCGGGTCTTCGAATGGAACCTCATGCACAAGGACCTCCTGAACCAGGCCTGCGTGGACATTGACGGGGTCCTGTGCCGGGACCCGACCCCGGAGGAGAACGACGACGGACCCAGGTACCGGACGTTTCTGGAACGGGTACCGGCCTGGCACGTCCCGAGCCAGACCATCGGGTACCTGGTCACCAGCCGCCTGGAGCGCTACCGGGGAATCACGGAACGGTGGCTGCGGGAAAACGGAATACGGTTCAACCACCTGTACATGATGGATGGGCATTCCGCGGAGGAACGGGGCCACGAAGAGCACCTCGCCCACATGAAGGGCCGGATCTACAAGCGGCTCGACGCCAGGCTGTTCATCGAGAGCTCCCATCAGCAGGCCGTGAAGATCTGCCGGATCTCGGGCAAGGCCACCCTATCCTACGAGAAGGGGGAGATTCTGTGTCCCGATGGCGTCCGGGGGATGCTCGCCAACGGCCATACGGGGGCCCGGCAGGGCTATTGGACGCGCCACATCCCCGAGCCGGTGAAGTACCTGTACCGCAAATGCTTTCTTCCCTTAAGCATGGCCCGGCACGGTCCCTAGCGTGCCGGGTCCAGCCCCACTGCCAAGCTGGCAGGAGGACTGTCATCTTGTCGTGACACTTGGGCGCGCCAATGGGTCCTGATCCAAGCGGACCCCTTGGGAGCGGCTCTCCGTACACTCGGCACAGTCCTTGTATGGCGCCAGTACGACCCCCAATCGGGCCGCGCCCAAGGAGGTATCCATGCGGAGCAACAAGACGGCAATGGCGGCGTGCCTGGCGGGCCTCCTGGCCCTGCCGGTCGCGCACGCTCGAGCCGAGGGGCCCATAAGCGCGGGCGAGGTAATGGGCAACAGCTGCCTCACCTGCCACGGCAGCAAGGGCCAGGGACCGGGCTCCATGCCCTCCATCCGGGACTTCACCGAGGAGGGGCTGGTGAACAAGCTGATGACCTTCCGCGAGGGCCGGGACGAGGACGCCACGGTCATGGAACGGCATGCCACCGGGTACAGCGAGGAGCAGATCCGGGCCATCGCCGCCTACATCGCCAACCTGGACTGAGGAGGATCCGACATGGCCGGCAACAATTCCGCGAACGGTAGCTGGACGCGGCGCCGGGTCCTGCAGGCAGGGGGCGCCGCTGGCCTGTGGGCGGCCCTCGGCGGACCCGCCGTGGGGGCCGCCGAACGCTCCGGGTCCAAGCGCGTGGTGGTGGTCGGCGGCGGGCCCGGCGGCGCCACCTGCGCCAAATACCTGCGTAAGTACGACCCCTCCGTGTCGGTGACGCTGGTGGAGCGCAACGCCCATTACTACACCTGCTTCGGCGGCAACTGGTACCTGAGCGGCTTCCGCGAGCTGGACAGCCTGCGCCACAGCTACAGTGCCCTGGAAAAGGAGCATGGCGTCCAGGTGGTCCAGGACACCGTCACCGGGTGGGACGCGGAGAAGGGCCGGGTGGAGCTGGCCGGGGGCGAGGCCCTGGACTTCGACCGCCTGGTGGTCTCTCCCGGCATCGACTTCCGCTGGGAAGAGGTGGAAGGCATGGACGAGGGAGACACCGAAGAGGTGCCCCACGCCTGGGAAGGGGGCGAGCAGTACCGCATCCTGCGGCGCCAGCTCGAGGCCATGGAGGACGGCGGGACGGTGGCCGTGTGCCCGCCCGCCAACCCGTTCCGCTGCCCGCCCGGACCCTACGAGCGGGTCAGCCTAATCGCCCACTACTTGAAGGAGCACAAGCCCCGCTCCAAGGTCCTGGTCCTGGACGCCAAGGACAAGTTCTCCAAGCAGGGCCTATTCGAGGAAGGCTGGGCCGAGCTCTACGGGGACATGATCGAATGGGTGCCCGGCTCCGAGGGCGGCGTCATCGACCGGGTGGAGCCCGGGGCGCGCAAGGTCCTGACTCAGGAAGGCTTCGAGGAGCACGAGGTGGACGTGCTCAATGTGATCCCGCCCCAGCGAGCGGGGCGGATCGCCCGGGAGATGGGCCTCACCGACGATTCCGGGTGGTGCCCCGTGGACCAGCGCACCTTCGAATCCACGGTCCAGCCGAACGTCCACGTCATCGGCGACGCGGCCATCGCCGGGGACATGCCCAAGTCCGGCTTCGCGGCCAACAACCATGGCAAGATGACGGCGGCCGCCATCGTCTCCCGGTTCCGGGGCCACGACATGCCGGACCCCTCCCTGGTCAACACCTGCTACAGCCTGGTGGGTCCGGAGTACGGCATCAGCGTGGCCGCCGTCTATCGCTACGAGGACGAGGAGCTGCGCAGCATCGAGGAGGCCGGTGGCGTGAGCCCCAGCGACGCCGACAGCTTCTTCCGCATGCGCGAGGCCCGCTACACCCGCGGCTGGTACGAAGCCATCGCCGACGACATCTTCGGCTGAGGCGCGCCCGAAAGGCGGAAGGGGCCTCCACGGCCCCTTCCCGGCCCTCCCTCAAACTTTCCGGCGGCCCCCTCAGTCGTCCTCCCCGCTCCACTTGTAGCTCTCCACCACACCCTCCTCGCGGAACTGGATCTCCAGGGTCTTGAGCCGGGCGTCGGACATTCCCGGAAGGGTGCCCCGGCCGTGGTAGTAGACCCACTCCTCCAGGCGCGTGCCGTCGGGCTGCACGGACTGGCCCGTGCTCACCGGCTCGCCGAGCCAGCGCCGCACTTCCGTACGCTGCGTCTCGCCCACCTCGACCCGTTCCTCAAAGGTGGCAAGCTGGAAGTCCCTGCCGATATCCACGGCGGCGCAGCCGCCCAGCAGCAGCGCCGCCCCGAGGAAAACCGTGATCCCCATGCGCATTGCCGCCTCCCTCTCCTGTGCGTGATCAAGCCCCCGACAGGGGCGGCCGCCCCCTCCCCGGGCCGGCGTCGAACAGCCGCAGCGCCCAGCGGCCCGTGGCCTCCTCCCGGCGCAGGATGAAGATCCCGCCGTCCCCGGCCCGCACCTTGAGATACAGGTAGCCGCAGCCCGGCCAGCGATCGAGCACCGCCACCACCTCCTTGCGGCTTCGCCCGAGGAAGAAGGCCCGGGGCGCCTGCTCCGGCGCCGTACCGGGCTCTACGGTGACCTCCCGCATCGACCTGTCCGGGGGCCGGGCCCTACCCCGCCGATTCCATCTGCGTCTGCAGGTAGTTCTGGAGGCCCACCTTGTCGATAAGCTCAAGCTGGGTCTCCAGGAAATCCACGTGCTCCTCCTCGTCGTCCAGGATGCGCTGGAACAGGTCCTTGGAGACCTCGTCGCCGTTGTCGCGGCAGTAGACGATGGCCTCCCGAAGCAGAGGAATGGCGTCCTGCTCCAGGCCCAGGTCGTTGCGCAGCTGCTCCTGGACGTCCTCGCCCACCCGCAGCTTGCCGAGGTCTTGGAGGTTGGGGAGCCCCTCGAGGAACAGCACGCGGTCCATGAGCTCCTCGGCGTGGTGCATCTCCTCGATGCTCTCTTTGCGGGTCACCTCCGCCAGCTTCTTCAGGCCCCAGTCCTCGCACATCTTGGCGTGCATGAAGTACTGGTTGATGGCGGTGAGCTCGTTGGTGAGCACCCGGTTCAGGTAGTCGATGACCTTGGCGTCGCCTTTCATGGGAGTCAGCTCCTTTCTGGGGTCCGGGAGGCGTCCCGGACGACCACCAGCCGCGTCGAATTCTTCCGGCTATCGCGGCAAGGGTATATCTTCCGCCTTCCTCCGGGAAACCGCCGATTTCTGCTGGCTGACGGCCACTGTCGCCGTAGGGGATCGCCGCCCCGGAGCCGGGTCAGTCCCGTTCCTCGGCCCCCTGCCCGCCACCGGCCATGTCCCGGCGCAGGAGCCGCAGCTCCTCGCGCAGGGAGGCCAGCTCCTCCTCGATGGCGGCCCGCTCCCGGGCCCCGATCTCGCCGATCTCCTCGCGCTCCTCCTCCCATTCGGCGGCGTGCAGCTTCTGCATGGAGTCCACGATGAGGGCCATGAACAGGTTGAGCACGGCGAAGCTGGTGACGACGATGAAGGGCACGAAGAACAGCCAGGCGGAGGGATAGACCTCCATCACCGGGCGGACGATGGCCTCGGACCAGCTCTCCAGGGTCATGATCTGGAACAGGGTGTACATGGAGATGCCGATGTGGCCGAAGTCGTCGGGGAACCGGTCGCCGTAGAGCTGCGTGGCCATGACCGCCGCGACGTAGAAGATGAGCAGCAGCACGCCGATGATGGAGGTCATGCCGGGCAGGGCCGCCAGCAGAGAGCCCACCACCGAGCGCATCTGCGGCACCACCGTGGTCAGCCGCAGCACCCGCAGCACCCGGAGGGCGCGCAGGACGGCGAACTGCTCGCCGGCGGGGATCACGGAGATCGCCACCACCAGGAAGTCGAAGACGTTCCAGCCGGAGCGCCAGAACGCCCCACGGAAGGCCGCCAGCTTGGCGGCGATCTCCACCACGAACACCGCCACCACCAGGCGGTCGAGCACGTACAGGAGCCCGCCGGCGGCCTCCACGGCTCGCTCGGAGGTCTGCAGGCCCAGGGTGACGGCGTTGATCAGGATGAGGGCGGTGATGACCCGCTGCACGCGGGCGGACTCGACCCAGCTGCCCAGCTGGGCCCGCCAGTTGGGTCGGGTAAGGGTCGTCATGCGGCTCTCCATGGTCGATAAAACGGGCGCCGGCAGCGGCCAGCGCCTCAGAAGCCCACCTCCACCCCCGCGTAGGCGGTGCGGCCCGGGGCGGGCTCGAAGTAGCCGGGCCCCGTGTTCACGCGGACATTCGCCACGTAGTCGGCGTCGGCCAGGTTCTCCACCCCGCCGTACAGGGTCAGGAGCCGCTCCCCCGGCAGGGGCCAGCGCAAACCGGCGCGCAGGTCGGCGACGGTGTAGGCATCCACCTCCGCCGTGTTGGCGTTGTCGGCGTAGGTGGGGCCGGCATGGCGCAGCCCGGCCTCGGCGAACCCCCGCTCCCAGGACCGGCGCAGGGTCAGGCCGGCGTGGTAGGGGGGCAGGCCCGGGATCTCGTTGCCGGCAGAGTCCTCGCCGGCGCGGTCGCGGAAGCGCGTGAACTGGTAGTCCGCCAGGGTGAGCGCGGCGCGCAGATTCCAGCCGGCGGCGGGCTCCAGCTCCAGTCCGGCCTCCAGGCCCTCGCGGCGGGTGGCCCCGGCGTTCTCGTAGAAGGTGCGGCCGTCCCGCTCGAAGGGCACCAGCTCGTCGCGCACCCGCACCGAGAACAGGGCCAGGTCGTAGGCACCCAGGGTCCCCACCGGCCCGCGCACCCCCAACTCCCGGTTCACCGCCCGCTGGGGCTCCAGGTCCGGGTTGAAGCCGCCGCCCCCGGCCGGGTCGGCCAGCTCTACGAAGGTGGGGCTCTCGAAGGCGGTGGTCAGGTTGGCGTAGAAGGTATGGTCGCCCACGGCGTGGGTCAACCCCAGACCGACGCTGGTCTCGGTGAAGGTGCGGGCGCCGGAGTCGTCCACCGGATCGGCGAGGTGGTCGTCGATGGCCAGGCGCAGACGGTCGACGCGCAGGCCCAGGGTAATCCCCGTGGCGTCCGTGACCGCCATACCCACCCGGCTGAAAAGGCCCGCAGCGGTGGCGGTCTGGCGCTCGTCCACCGTCTGCTCGCGCACCGTGCGCTCCTCGTCCACCACGTGGCGCACCCGGTCGTCCTCCTGGCGGTCCACGTCAACGCCCACCACCCCTTCCACCGGCACGGCTCCCCAGGTGCCCTCGTCGGCGTACTCCAGCCGCGTACCATAGAACCACCGCCGGTAGCCCACCCGGTTCTCGGCGGCCGGCTCCCCGTCCTGCTCGAAATAGAACGGCAGCTGCTGCTCGAAATCGCGCCGGCTGGCGAAGGCGCGCGCGGTGAGCTCGCCGGGCAGGCTCGCCGGGTCGGTCCACACCGCGCCGAGGTCCTGCTGGTCAACGCTCTGGCCGGCGTCCAGCGTGACGGCGTCCGGGTCGGCCTGACCGGGATCGGCCTCCAACTCCTCCCGGGTCAGGCCGCCGGGATCCTCGGCGAAAGGGGTGTCCATGGCCCCGGCGATGAGGCGCAGCTCGCGGCCGCCGGCGAAGCGCCCCGTGGCGCTGCCCCGAGCGAGGTACTTCTCCGCCGCGCTCTGCTCCCGGTGGCCGTCCTGCGCGAAGGCCGTGGCCGAGGCGTGATAGCCCCAGTCGCCGCGGGTGCCGCCGGCCCGCACGTTGGCCTTGCGCATGGCGTGGGAGCCCGCCTGCAGCCGCACCACCGGGCTGCGCTCCATGGCGAAGCCCTCGGCCGTGCGTAGGTCGATGACCCCGCCGGTGGCGTTGCCGTAGAGCACGGAGGCCGGCCCGCGGCGCACCTCCACCGATTCCACGGCGTCCAGGTCCACGGTGTCCACCTGGGACTGGCCGTCGGGCAGGGTCAGGGGCAGGCCGTCCTGGCGCAGCCGCAGGCCCCGGATGCCGAAGGCGGCACGGGCGCCGAACCCCCGCGAGGAGATGCGCAGCCCCTGGGCGAAGTTGTGGCGGTTCTGGAAATACAGGCCGGGCACCCCCTCCAGCCCCTCGTCCAGGGTCCGCCCGGGCCGGCCGGCGCGCCGCTCCTCCCCCTCCACGCGGGTCACCGCCGCCGGGGTCTCCGCCAGCGGCCGTTCCAGGCGCGGGGCGGTGACCGTCACCGGCTCCAGGGTTTCCTCGTCCTGGGCGCCGGCAGGGGACATTGCCAGCAGCCCCGCCAGCAAGGCACTGAACGGTATGCGAGGTTCCACAAGGCTCCTCCGGTCGGCCCGGGCCTGGGGGCCACCGGGCCGGGCGCGAAAGAACACCACGATGCAGCAACAAGGAGTCTCCAGGAACCCTCGGAAGCCGGTGGCATGACCGGGGCACCTTGCGGTGGTTCCCCGCCTTGTGGAGGATCCCCGGAGGATACCTTGTGCGGACAGGGGCGGACACGGCGAAAGGATAGGGGCCATGAGCGGGTGGTGGAAGACCCTCGGCCGGGGGCTGGCCCTGGCCGTCTGGCTGGTGCCGGGGGCCGATGCGGCCCTGGGCGGGGGCGTTCCGTTTCGGGAGCCGGTCTGGATGATGCGGGGGTCCCAGTGCGGCCCCGCGGAGCCCACCGCGGTCCGGGTCCCGGCGGACGGGAGCGACGCGACGGGCTTCGATCTGTCCGGCCTGGAGGTTCAGGAGGCACAGGGGACCGGCACCCTGGTCGCCATTGGCGGGGGCACCCGGTCCACCGGCGGCTACCGCCTGGCCCTCGACGAGTCCGCCGTCACCCGGCAAGGCCGAACCCTCAGGGTTCGGGTAACCGTCCGGGCGCCCCCGGAGGATGCCATGGTAACCCAGGCGCTCACCCGGCCCTGCGGGGTGCTGCGGCTGCCGGAGGGCGGGGGCCTCGATCGCGCGGAGGTGCGTTTGGGGGAGCGCACTTGGCGCTTCCCCCTCGGCGCCGAACCGTGAGCCCCTGGGAACCCGAAGGGCCGGGAGCCGTCTCACAGGAACAGGCTCCGGCCGCGGTCGCGCACCGGAAACCCCTCCCCTCCGGGTGCGCGGCCGGGACCTGGGGCCTCCTTACAGGCTTCCATGAAGGAGGGGGACATGGCCGGCGGCTGGGCGAAGGACGGCGACATCCAGCAGCAGATCGAGGATACCGTGGAGGACGAGCTCCTCCGGGTCCGCAGCCAGCTCCCCGAGGGGGAGAGCCTGGGGCACTGCGAGGAATGCGGGGCGGAGATTCCCCCGGCCCGCCGCGAGGCCATCCCGGGGGTGCGGCTTTGCGTCCCCTGCCAGTCCGAGCGGGACGCGAAGCAGCGGCCCCACAGCCACTTCAACCGGCGCGGCAGCAAGGACAGCCAGCTGCGCTGAAGCCCGATCGTCCCCGCCCCTCGGGCCCCGCCCTCAGCCCGCCTTCCCGGGCACCAGGCTGCGCAGCCGCCGCTTGGCCCAGCTCCCGCCGATGTTCCAGCCCCCCTGCACGATCCCCTTGGGGGTGCGGGGGTTGAAGGCGCGCAGGCCCCAGCGCTCCCGCCGGTGGGTCATCCATTTCCGTTTGTAGGGCTCGTCGCCGATCAGGTAGTCCACCTCCCGGACCCGGTCCTCGTCCAGGACCCGCTCCATGAGCCGGGCGGTGAGGATGGTCCCGGGGGAGAAAGCCTTCAGGTCCTCGTCGAAGCACAGGTTGTGGATGTAGGCGGTGCCCCGGTGCACCGCCCACAGCTGCGCGGCGGCGGGAGTCCCCCCCAGCCAGGCCACGCCCAGACGCAGCCACCCGCGCTCGGCGCAACGGCGCATCCATTCGGCGGTGACGTGGAAATTCGGATCCGGACGCTTCCAGCTCCGGTTCCAGACCCGTTCATAGGCGGAGATCCCCTCCTCCAGACCCCGGGGGGAGTCGTAGATGGCCAGCCGGCCCCCCGGCTGGCGCAGGAACTGCCGGGTCTTGCGGCGCACGGTGTTCCGCAGGGAGGAGGGCCGATCCGCCATGTATCGATCGAAGGTCACGCCGTCCGTGGGCAGATACCAGTTCCCGTAGCAGTAGTACTCCTGCACCCACCAGCCCCGGTTCCGGAGGGCGGCGCGGAGGGCCCCGTACCACGGCCGGGTGGGGTCCATCTTGTCCAGGCCGATGACGTCCCAGCGGGGACGCTCCGCGCTGACGGTGTCCACGAAGGACTCGGCCAGTTCCGTGGCCTCCCGGAAGGGCTGGTGCCGGATGGGGCCGAAGAGCGGCGAATGGGGATGGGAGAGCTCCTCCAACCGCCGGCCAGCGGCGCCCCCGACGGCCCGCATAGGAAACGAGGCGTCGGGCATGGAGGGGCTGTCCGTGGAACGCACCGAATAGAGCACCGGGCTCCCGACCAGGTCGACGACGCGGCTCAGGTTCAGGAACCAGGCGGGCTCCAGAAACAGGTCCGACTCGTCCGCATCGTGGCCCTGCTGCGTCAGCCCTCGCAGGGCGGTTTGCCAGTCCCCCTCACGGTATCCCCGCAGCCTGCGTCCTGTCTCCGGGGAGGCATCGCGGGCGACCGCGTCCCGGCCGGTCCCGTCCAGGACCCCCTCCACCTCCAACAAGCCGTTCTTTTCGAGGAAAACCGCCGTTTGTTCTTCGGCAGAAGAATCCATGCGCCACCCCATTTTCTTTGATATGAACGTTTTCCCGGAATCCCTAAAAAGTCCTGTCCTTTCTGCAAATGCAACCTTGATACCAAAAAATAAAAATATCTAAATCAACAACTTATAATAATGCAAACTGTATTGAATATACACCGACGCCTCCCCTGTAAAAGGTTTTGACGTTTTTGTCCGGATCCCTGTCCGGACCGCGGCGTCCCGTAAAGACCGCCGACACCTGTTCCGGAACGTTGCGGCCACTGCGCCTTCCCCTTTATAGGGGGGAGGTATACCGCACAGGATCGACAGGAGGATCGCCGTGGCCCGTAAGCATGTAGAAGAGGTCAGGAGTCGGGAGGGGGAGCCCGAGCTTGCCGTTCGGCTCGGCCGGGAGGAGCTGCTCATCCGTAACCGGTATCAGGTCGCCAGCATGCTCAACGATTTCCTCATCGGGCTCTGGTTCCTGCTGGGCAGCATCGCCTTTCTCTGGCAGGCCTGGCAGGAGGCGGGGGTCTGGCTGTTCATCCTGGGCAGTGCCCAGCTGCTCGTTCGGCCCCTGATCCGGCTCTCCCACCGGTTTCACCTGAAGTCCGTACCTCCAGGTCGGTGGGAGATGTAGGGGCATCGGGGCGGCTGGGGAAGGCTGGTCCCCTTGGGGACAAAAAATTTGCGGGCGTGGACGTTAGTCGAAGCCATCCGCCAGCACGGTGCAGACCACCGACCGCCGCTGGCGCGGCCCGTCGAACTCGCAGAGGAACAGGCCCTGCCAGGTGGACAGGCCCAGGCGGCCGTCCATCAGAGGGATGGTCTCGGAGGGGCCCACCAGGCCGGACTTCAGGTGAGAGTCGCCGTTGCCGTCCTGGGCGTCGTGCTCCCACACCCCGCGCGGAATCGCGTCGCGGAGCAGCCGGACCACATCGCGGGGGACGCTGTCGTCCCAGTTCTCCTGGATCATAATCCCCGCGGTGGCCCCCTGCACGTAAACCGACACCAGGCCGTCCGGGGGCCCGCATTCCCGCACCACGCCCTCCACCTGCAAGGTGATGTCCACCAGCTCCTCGCGGTCGTGGGTGGCGACCTCGATGATGCGGCGCATGGCTTTCTCCCTTCGTGGCTCGCCCAACCCCCAGGATAGCAACGCTGCCACAGGCACCAGGAACGGTCGCGCCCCGGACATTTGACCGCTCGGTAAGCCCGCCGCGAGAATGAAGTTCCGGACACCGGAGACTGTCATGCCCCGCATCCCCCGCCGCCCCCTCGTCATCGCTGCCGTCCTCCTCGTCGCGGCGGCGTGGATCCTCTCCGGCCTGCTCACCCGCCCCGGCCCCGGGCCCGAAAGACGGGAGGAGCCCCGGCCGATGACCGTGGGCGTGGCCGAGCGCCGCGCCGAGCCGGTGGAGGAACTGCTGGTCCTCCAGGGGGACGTGGAGCCGGATCGCCACATGGTAGTCCGCGCCGAGACCGCCGGGCAGGTGGCCGAATGGGCCGTGCCCCGCGGCGCCCGGGTGGCGGAGGGGGACCTCCTGGCCAGGCTCAAGATGGACGATCGGGAGGCCCAGCTCCGCCGGGCCGAGGCCCGGCTCGCCGGCGCCAGGAGCGACTACGAGGCCACCAAAGCCATGGCCGAGGACAACTTCATCGGCGAGCTGAATGTGGCCGTGAAGGAGGCGGAGCTGGAGGCGGCCCGGGCCGAGGTGGAGGCGGTGCGCCTGGACATCGAGCACACCCGCATCAAGGCCCCCATGGGCGGGACCGTGAACCGCCGCATCGCCGAGCGCGGCGACTTCCTGCAGTTGGGGGGCCAGGTGGCCGAGATCGTGGTCAACGACCCGCTGCTGGCCGTCGTGCAGGTCCCCCAGCACCGCGAGGGCGACGTGGAGCCGGGGCAGGAGGCGCGCATCCGCTTCCTGGACGGCCGCCGCGCCGAGGGCGAGGTGACCTTCGTCGCCCCGCTGGCCGACCCCGCCACCCGCACCTTTCGCCTGGAGGCTACCTTCCCCAACCCCGACGGCGACCTGCCCTCGGGGATCAGCGCCGAGGTGGTGATCCCGGTGGCGGAGACGAAGGCCCACCGCGTCTCCCCCTCCCTCCTGGTCCTGAACGACGACGGCGAGCTCGGGCTGCGGGCCGTGGAGGACGGCGAGGTGGTCTTCCATGAGGCGGAGATCATCCGCGCCGACGAGCAGGGGGTCTGGGTCACCGGCCCGCCGAATGCGCTGACCCTGATCACCGTGGGCGGCGGCTTCGTGCGGGCCGGGGAAACGGTGCACACCGAGGCCGCCCCCGCCCCCGGCGAGGGCGGCCCGTGAGGGCGCTCATCGCCGCCGCCGTGGGCCGTGCCCGGGCGATCCTCCTCCTGCTGGGCATCCTGCTGGTGCTGGGGGCGATCTCCTACGCCACCATCCCCAAGGAGGCGAGCCCGGAGATCGACATCCCCATCTACTTCGTCACGGTCCCCTACCCCGGCATCACCTCCGAGGACGCCGAGCGCCTGCTCCTCCGCCCCCTGGAGCGGGAGCTACAGTCCGTGGCCGGCCTGGACGAGATGCGCTCCTGGGCCGGCGAAGGCTTCGCCATGCTGCGGTTGGACTTCGAGCCCGGCTGGGACAGCGGGCGGGCCATGGCCGACGTGCGCGAGCAGGTGGACCAGACGGAGCCGGAGCTCCCCGAGGAGGCCGAGGAGCCCCAGGTGGCGGAGGTGGACGTCTCGCTGTTCCCGGTGCTCACCGCCACCCTTTCCGGCCCCGTGGACGAGCGAACCCTGCTGGAGACGGCCCGCGACCTGCGCGACCGCCTGGAATCCCGGCCGGGCATCCTGGAGGTGGACATCGGCGGCGAGCGCGAGGACGTCATGGAGATCCTCGTGGACCCCCTCGTCATGGAGTCCTACAACCTCTCCTACGCCGACCTCACCGCCGCCATCCAGCGCAACAACCTCCTGGTCACCGCGGGCAGCATGGACACCGGCGCCGGACGCATCTCCGTCAAGGTGCCCGGCACCATCGAGGGCCCCGACGCGGTGGAGAACATCGCCCTGCGCAGCCGCGAGGGCACGGTGGTGCGGGTGGGGGACGTGGCGGAGGTGCGGCAGACCTACAAGGACCCGGACAGCTTCGCCCGCGTCGACGGCAACCCGGCGCTGTCCCTGGAGATCCGCAAGCGCAGCGGGGCCAACATCCTGGAGGTGGTGGACGAGGCCCGGGCCGTCATCGAGGAGGCCCGGCAGCGGGCCCCCGAGGCCCTGGACGTGCGCTACCTGCAGGACGCCGCCGAGGACGTGGCCGACTTCCTCGGCGACCTGGAGAACAACGTCATCACCGCCGTCCTCCTGGTGGTGCTGGTGATCGTCGCCGCCCTCGGGGTGCGCGCCTCCCTGCTGGTGGCGGTGGCCATCCCCGGGGCCTTCCTCGGCGGTATCCTGGCCCTGGACCTGCTCGGCTTCACCCTCAACCTGGTGGTGCTGTTCTCTCTCATCCTGGTGGTGGGCATGCTGGTGGACGGCGCCGTGGTGGTGGCCGAGCTGGCCGACCGCCACATCGCCGGGGGCCAGCCGCGCCAGGCCGCCTACCGCGACGCCGCGGCGCGCATGGCCTGGCCGGTGACCACCGCCATCGCCACCACCCTCGCGGTCTTCTTCCCCATGCTCTTCTGGCCCGGCGTGGTGGGCGAGTTCATCGTCTACCTGCCGGCCACGGTCATCGCCACCCTGCTGCTGTCCCTGGCCATGGCGCTGATCTTCGTCCCCACCCTGGGCTCGGTGGCCGGGCCCCGGCGGGCCCTCAACCCCGTGATGACGCGCCAGATCCGGGCCGCCGAGGCGGGACGCTGGGAGGAGCTGGGGCGGGTCAACCGCGCCTACGTGGACACCCTGGCCGCGGCCTGCCGCCGCCCCGGGCGGACCCTCCTGGCGGTGGCCGCGGTCACCGCCGCCGTCTACACCGCCTGGGCCGCCCACGGCCGGGGCGTCTCCTTCTTCCCCGACATCGAGCCCCGCTTCGCCCAGATCCAGATCCAGGCGCGTGGCGACCTCTCGGTGTGGGAGGCGGACGACCTGGTCCGCCGCGTCGAGGAGCGCATCGCCGGCACCGCAGGCATCAAGACGCGCTACGCCCGTACGCTGGTCTCCCAGCAGCGTCGCCTGGAGGGCGACCTCGCCGAGGACGTCATCGGCATCATCCAGCTGGAGCTCACCGACTGGCGCACCCGCCCTCCCGCCACGGCAATCCTGGAAGCCCTCCGGGACCGGCTGGCCGACCTCCCCGGACTGAAGATCCAGGTGCGGGAGCAGGAGCGCGGCCCCACCTCGGGCAAACCCGTGGTGGTGGAGGTCCGCGGCGAGGACGAGCAGCGGCTTACGGCGGCGGTGGAGGAGGTGCGCCAGCGCATGGAGGAAGCGGGCGGATTCACGGACGTGGAGGACGACCGCCCGCCGCCGGGGGTGGAAGTGGAGCTTCGGGTGGACCGCGAGGAGGCCGCCCGCCACGGGGTGGACATCGCCCTGCTCGGCCAGGGCCTGCAGACCCTCACCGAGGGCACCCTGCTGGGCACCTACCACCCCGAGTTCACCGACGAGGCGGTGGACATCCGGCTGCGGCTGCCCACGGACGCCCGCCATCTGCAGCAGCTCGCCACCCTGCGCCTGCCCACCGAGCAAGGCCTGGTCCCCCTGCGCAACTTCGCCGAGCTGGAGCCGGTCCCGGCCACCGGACTCATCAAGCGCCGGGACGCCAACCGGGCCCACACCGTGGAGGCCGACGTGGCCAGCGGAGAGCTGGTGGACGAACGCCTCTCCGCCCTGGAGCGGACCCTGGCCGAGGACCCCCTGCCCGGGGAGGTGGACCACGCCTTCCGGGGCGAGCGGGAGGACATGGCGGAGTCCACGGGCTTCCTGACGTGGGCCTTCTTCTTCGCCCTGGCCCTGATGGTGGTGATCCTGGTGACCCAGTTCAATCGCTTCACCCAGGCCGCCCTGGTGCTGTCCGCCATCCTGTTCTCCACCGCCGGGGTCCTGGTGGGGCTGCTCCTGCGGGGCGAGCCCTTCGGCGTCGTCATGAGCGGCATCGGCACCCTGGCCCTGGCGGGGATCGTGGTGAACAACAACATCGTCCTTATCGACACCTACAACGTCCTGCGCCGGGAACAGGGCCTGTCCGCCCTGGAGGCGGCCCTGCGCACCGGGGCCCAGCGCGCCCGCCCGGTGATCCTCACCGCCGTGACCACGATCCTGGGGCTGGCGCCCATGGTCTTCGGCCTCACCATCGACTTCGTGGGCCGCGACTTCCACATCGGCGCCCCCTCCACCCAGTTCTGGACCCAGCTGGCCACCGCCATCAGCGGCGGGCTGCTGCTGGCCACCCCCCTGACCCTGTTGTTCACCCCGGCCATGCTGGTCTGGCTCGACCGGCGCCGGGACGGGGACGAAACCGCCTCCGCCTGAGCCCGGCCCGTTCCCGTCCCCCCCTTGGCCCCAACGGCCCGGGGCCCGGCTTTGACCGACCCCGGCCCCAACTGGATAATTCGCTCCCTCTTGCACCCACCCTCCGAAGACCGACCGCGCCTGGCCCATGACCGACCCCGACGCCGAGCCGACCGCCGCCGAGCTCGAGGAGCGCAGCCACCTCGCCGAGGTGCAGGCCCGCCTGCGGCGCGCCCTGGGCGCCCTGGACGAGCGCCTCGACGGCTACGCCCGGGAGATCCGGGAGCAGAAGGAATACCTGTGGGACAGCCGGGGGGACATGGACCACGCGGAGAAGGTGGCCGCCCGGGAGCAGGTCCAGCAGTCGGTGCGCACCGGCGAGGCCGTACAGGAGCGCCGCAAGCGCCTCCAGAAGCTCCGGCGCTCCCCCTACTTCGGCCGCTTCGACTTCGTCGCCGCCGGCGCGGCGGAGCCGGAGCCCGTCTACATCGGCATCCACCACTTCCACGACGACCACGACAAGACCGACGTGGTCCACGACTGGCGGGCCCCCATCGCCAGCCTGTTCTACGACTACGAGCTCGGCCCGGCGCGCTACGAGTCCCCCACCGGGCAGGTGGCGGGGGAGGTGCGGCGCAAGCGCCAGTTCCGCATCGCCGACGGCGAGATGCAGCTGATGATCGAGAGCTCCGTCAACGTGGTGGACGACGTGCTGCAGGAGGAGCTGGCCCGCGCCTCCGACGACGGCATGAAGAACATCGTCGCCACCATCCAGCGCGACCAGAACGCCATCATCCGCGACGACCAGGCCGGCGTGCTGGTCATCCAGGGCGTCGCCGGCTCCGGCAAGACCTCCATCGCCCTGCACCGCATCGCCTACCTGCTGTACCGCTTCAAGGACACCCTCTCCTCCGAGGACATCCTCATCATCTCGCCCAACCGGGTGTTCGCCGACTACGTCTCCAACGTGCTGCCGGAGCTGGGCGAAGAGGACGTGGACGAGATCGGCATGGAGGACCTGGCCGACGAACTGCTGGGCGGCCAGTACCGCTTCCAGACCTTCTTCGAGCAGACGGCGGAGCTGCTGGAGAAGGACGACGATGAGCTGAAGCGGCGCCTGCGCTACAAGGCCTCCCCGGAGCTCCTGGACCAGCTGGGCCGGTACGCAGCCGAGGTGGAGGAGAACCGCTTCCAGGCCGAGGATCTGTGGATCGCCCGCCGCCTGGTGCCCGGCTGGGTGCTAGAGGAGGCCTTCCGCAAGCACCGGTCGCTGGGCACCAAGGAGCGCATCAAGCAGGTGGCCTCGGAGATCGAGAAGCGCATCGGCCTGGAGTACAACTACGACCTGCTGCCCGAGGAGCGCAAGCAGCTCAAGGAGGCCGTCCAGGGCATGGTCCGCCAGTCCACCCTGCGCGAGACCTACAAGGCCTTCTTCGACTGGATCGGCGCCCCGGAGCTGTTCCGGCCGGCGAAGAACGGACGGCTGGAGTACGCGGACGTCTTTCCGCTCATCTACCTGAAGCTGCGCCTGGAGGGCATCCGCTCGCCCTACCGCACCATCAAGCACCTGCTTATCGACGAGATGCAGGACTACACGCCGGTGCAGTACGCGGTCATCGCCCGGCTGTTCAGCTGCAACATGACCATCCTCGGCGACGCCCACCAGTCGGTGAGCCCCTACAGCTCCTCCAACGCCGAGGAGATCCGGAACGCCTTCTGGTCGGCCTCCCGCGTCACCCTGAACAAGAGCTACCGCTCCAGCTACGAGATCACCCGCTTCGCCCAGCGCATCCTGCCCAACCCGGACCTGGAGGCCGTGGAGCGCCACGGCGACGAGCCCGAGGTGATCGCCTGCCGGACCCGCAAGGCGGAGAACGGGGAGCTGTGCGCACGGGCCGAACAGTTCCTCGCCTCGGACCACAACACCCTCGGCGTCGTCTGCAAGACCCAGCGGCAGGCCAAACAGGCCCACAAGACCCTGACCGAGGCGGGCCTCCCGGCGCACCTACTCTCCGAGCAAAGCCGCTCCTTCGCCCCGGGGGTCATCGTCTGCACCGCGCACATGGCCAAGGGCCTGGAGTTCGACCGGGTCCTCGTCCCCCAGGCCACCGCCGACAACTACCGCACCGAAATGGACCGCCACCTGCTGTACGTGGCCTGCACCCGGGCGCTGCATGTGCTCACCCTGACCCACACCGGCGCCCCCACCCCCTTCGCCCAGAATGGGTAATCCACCCACCCCTGCCGCAGCCGCCCTGCCCCCGCCCGCAGCTTCCGACAACCGCCCACCCCCGCATCTACCGTGCCCTCGAATAGGGCTCCCTGTCCTTTTTCCGGCTCTCGTTTTCCCAACCAACGCCGAAGCAGATTTCAAGAATTCCCTTATATTTAAAATTTCTCATTCAAATTCTGTTATTGAATTTTATCAAATAATCCTTTACCAAATAGACCGCCTGGAAAGATAAAAGGGGATAACTTCGAAACTGCCTTCCAGGCTCGTTTTCGCGCTCCGCACATCCCGAACCGGGGGGATAAGGGATGCCTCGACTTACCTACATGGCAGGTTCAGCCATTTTCCAACGTTTGTTTTTCAAAACCTCTCCCTGTCTTCCGGAATCTGGCCTGTGGGTCGGCCTCCATACCGCCACACCATCCTGGCCCAGCCCCCGAACCAGGGCCGGATTCCGGAATAAATCCTGGCCATTCCGCAAGTTATGCCCAAATTCCAGGAAGGCCGAAGGACTGTCCAAAAAGCGGATGACAACCAATATAAAATTGGTATCATTCGCCCCCGGTTTAAACCCGACCCCAAAAATCGGAAATAAACACGCAGACCCGGTCGGACCGACCGAATCCGGGCGGCCCGGATTCGGGAGGCAGGAGGCCTAGCATGCCGAAGGAAATCCGCGTGGGAACGAGAGGCCTGCGGGAGGAAGCCCTCCGCACCCTGCCCCTGTTCCTCCAACGGGTCGCCCTGGAGCGGGAAGGGGAATGGCGGCTCGTATCGGGGGAGGAGCCGGCCGATGTCCTGCTGGTGGACATCGACCAGGAGGGGCCTTCCGAAGGGCCCGGAGCCACGGCCTCGCAGGAGGACGCCCCCGTGGTCGCGGTGTCCGGAGACCCCGGCCGGCTGCCCCCGGGGCAACCGGGGCTGGTGTACCCCCTACGGGCGCAGGAGCTGGCCGAGGCCCTGCTCCGCAGCGCCGGCGCGGAAGTCTCGGAAACCCCGGAGCCGGAGAGCCCCGCCGGGCTTTCCCAGCCGGTTCCGGGGAACGAGGGCAACCCCCCGGCCGGGCCCTGCAGCCGGAAGGTGGCCGAGCTCATCGAGCCGCTGCGCAGGGAGCCGCCGGGCCCGGATCTCCGCCTGGACCTGGCGGATGGCCATTACCTGGCCGTCAGCCCGGAGAAGGGCTACTTCGTGACCACCCTCCACACCGGGGGATTCGCCCATCTGTGCCCCGACCTGACGCAAAAGGAGTGGCAGCCCATCCGTGAAGGCCTGCCCGAGGAAGTCGGGCACCGGGGGCCCATCGCCCAGCTGGAATGGCTCCTGGCCTATTTCGGAGCGCGGGACGGGCTGCTGCCCCAGATCCCCCGGGACGCCGGGTTCACCCTCCAGGCCTGGCCCGACTATCAGGTGGTTCCCATGGCGGCCAACAAGCCCCGGGTCTGGGCCTATCTGAAGGGACACGCGGCGGACGCCGGGACCATCACCGAGGCGACGGGGGTGGATCCGGGGGAGGTGCTCGGCTCCCTCAACGCCGGCTGGCTGGCGGGAGCGGTCCGCTCCGCCCCGGTGACCACCACCGGCCCGGACACGAGCAAGGGCGGTAGCGCCCGGACCGAGGTCATCGGGAAGATCCAACAGCGCCTCGGTCTCCAGCCGGGCGGCGAATAGCCAGGAGGAGGAAGCACTTGTCCGAGATCAAACTGGTCTTCGCCGGGCCCACGGGTGCAGGGAAGACCGAGGCCATCTCCCAGATCAGCGAGAAGCCGCCCCTGAGCACGGACCTCTCCGCCTCGGACGAGGTGGCCCTGCAGAAAGCGACCACCACCGTGGCCATGGACTTCGGGGAGCTGACCCTGCCGGGCGGAGAGAAGCTCCACCTCTACGGCACCCCCGGCCAGGAGCGGTTCGCCCATATGTGGCCCATCCTGGCCCGCGGCAGCCTGGGGATCATCCTGCTCATCGACCACACGGCCAGGGATCCGGCCGGGGACCTGGAGCTCTACCTTCGCTCCTTCCGGGACCTCATCGAGGAAACCGGGATCGTGATCGGGGTGACGCGGAGCGACCTCGCCCCGGAGCTGGATGCGCAGCCCTACTACGACCGGCTGGCGGAGCAAGGGCTCGACTCCCCCGTGCTGTTCGTGGACCCGCGGGAGCAACAGGACGTTCTCATGCTGGTGGACACGCTGCTGGCCCTGCTGGAATTCCAATAACCCCCTCTAGGACCCCCCACGCCAAAGAGGACAAGCCATTGAGCACTGTGGGCGAGCACGAGGGCTACCAGGCCCGCCTGAAACAGCTTCTAGAATCCCAGACCGAGGTGACGGGCGCCGTCATCGCCACCGAGGACGGCCACGCCCTGGCCGGCTACAGCCGGCGCGACCTCCCAGGCGAGCGGATCGCCGCCATGAGCAGCTCCCTGGTGGGCCTGGGCGGCACCATGGCGCACACCGTGGGCCAGGGCGACAACGAGTTCGTCATCGTCCAGAACAACGACGGCTACGTGGCCACCCTGCGCATCGACAACCGCCACCTGCTGACCGTGGCCGCCAAGGCCGGAATCAATCTGGGCATGCTGCTGACCCTGAGCCGCAATACCGCCAAGGACCTGGCCGCGATGGTGGACGGATAACCCTCCGCCGCTCCGGAGCCAACGGCCCCCTGCGCAGGGGCAGATTCATACCCGGGGGGAAGGCCTTCCCCCAGCCCATGCCACTTAGGAGGACGCACCAATGGCGGGAAGCCTGAACGACGTTACCGAAGAGATGCTGGAGCAGGTGGACGAGGCCCTGGGCGTGGCCGTGGTGGACCTGAACTCCGGCCTGCTGCTGTCCGTGGCCCACAACGTGCCCTACTTCACCCAGAGCTACCTGGACGCGGTGGCCGCGGCCGCCGTGGACATGTTCCGGGGCAAGACGGTCAGCAACGTGGAGAACCTGATCGCCCAGCAGCGGGGCGAGGAGCCCAAGCGCCACGTCGAGGAGGTGCAGATGGGCACCACCCACACCCACCACGTCATGTCCGTGGTCCCCGACAAGCCCAACGCCCTGCTGGTCCTGATCACCAGCAAGAAGGCCAACCTGGGCATGGCCTGGGCGGCGATGAAGAACAACCTGCCCAAGGTGGCGCCCTACTGCCCCTGAGGGGCCCGGGCGCGCGCCTCTTGCAGGGTATTGAAAAACGTCGAGAGGAAGGCCGTATGCAAGGCGCACACCGCGCAGCGACTGAGGCATACCAATCAGGTAGGTGAAGGAGCGAGCAGTGCGCAACGCAGCAGACGGCCTCCGCAACAGTTTTTCAGCAGCCTGCTAGCGCCCGGTACGCAGGCGGTCCAGGAGGGGCGGGGGAAAGCCCTGCTCCTCCATTTCCGCAAGCACCGGGTCCATGTCGTAGCGCACCCGGTGGAAGTCCAGATGCCCCGTTCCGGGATCGAAGGTGGCGAACGCCGCCCCGGGGCTCTTGTCCCGAGGCTGCCCCACCGAGCCCGGGCAGACGAGGCAGTGCCGCCATTCGCGCAGATCCTGCCCCTCCTCCCCCGAAAACCCGTCCGTTCCCTCCGGCGTCCGGAAATAGGTGCCCTGGACGTGGGTATGCCCGTGGAAGCAGATGGGCACCCCGCGGTCCGCGAGCTCGTCCAGGTTGGCCTCGTAGGTCATCCGGTAGACGTAGCCGTGGAAGAAGGTGGGGTCCCGCGGCGCGCCGTGCAGCGCCAGCCAGTCCTCCCCCTCCAGGCAGCAGGGCAGATCGTCCAGCCAGCCCTTGGCCTCCTCGCCCAGCACCTGGCGGGTCCACTCGATCACCCAGTAGGCCGTATTGGAAAAGCCCTTGCGGGACTGGCTATTGGCCGCGGCGTGGTCGTGGTTGCCCTTGAGGAGGGTCAGCCCCGAATCGCGCAGGAGCTCGATGCACCCCAGGGGATGGGGACCGTAGCCGACCACATCGCCGAGGACGATGCCCCGGGAGATGCCTTCCGCCTCCAGGTACGCCAGCACCGCCTCCAAGGCCGGGCGGTTGGCGTGGATGTCGGCGAGGATGGCCAGGACCTCGGAGCCGGCAGGCTCGGTTTCCCCGGTCTGCCCGGCGGCGGCCACCCGGGCCCGGAAGGAAGGATGCCCGGACTGGACCCCCGCCACCAGGGCCGCCCGTCGCTCCGCCTGCTCCTCGTTGGCCACGAACAGGCGGTTGAGCCGCTGGGCCAGGACCCGCAGCCAGTGGGGGTCGCTGAAATGCCGAAGCACCCCGCACCCCAGGTCCTCGCCCAGGGCGGACAGTTCCTCCGTCCCCAGGTCCAGGGGCAACCGGATCCAGTTGCCCAGCGCCTCGGCAAGGGACCGGAAATCGTCCCAGTCGTAGGTGTCGTCGTCGAGGTAGTACAGCCGTCCCTGGCGATCCCGACCGAAATTCGACAGGCCTTCGTCGAGACGCTTCCCCGTCCCCGTGACCGCCTCCAGGTAGACCTCCAGCACCTGCCCCAGAATCCGGCGCTGATCGTCCCCCCCCATGGACGGCAGGGCCTGATGCAGGGGATCGAGGAGCGGGGCGACGTTGCCGACCCGGTTCTCGCCGTCCACCCGGGCCAGGAACCAGGTCTTGGCGGGATGGTGCAGCCCCAGCGCCCGCTCGCCGTCCAGGGCGTGTCGGGCCCAGCGCCGGGCGGTCTCCCAATCCAGCTCCAGATCCAGCCGGACCTTGGCAACCCGCCCGTCCCCGCACACCACCCCCGTACCCGGCCGGCCCGTAAAGAACTCCCCGCGCCCCAGCGGCTCGGGGGCCTCCCGGCCCAGCAGCTCGGCGATCACCGCATCGGCGACCGCCTCCGCGGGGGCGACGGCCCCCACCACCTCGACGCGCTCCACCCCGGGGGGAGACAAGGGCTCAAATTCCGACATGAGGTTCCATCCGCGCTCCCCTGGACGGCGATCCGGACCTGCATTCCCAGCCCGAATCTACCAGGGCGCGGGCTTGATACCGATACCTTCCGGATCTTTTTCAAACCGGAAGCCCCCGGCCCCGACGATCCGGGGAGGCACTGGAAAGGAACCCGTGCGATGGGCCCACCGGCTTACGACGCCCGGTCGCGAACCCCACTTCCGGGCCTGCCCCCGGGCCCCTCAGGTGCCGCAGAAGGTCTGCGCCACCACCTCCTCGGGCCGGGGGGGTCGGGCGAGGTGCTCGTAGCCGGGGTGGTCGGCGTAGGGATCGGTGAGGACGGCGAGCAGGTCGTCGATGGGCCGGAGATCGCCCTCGTTCATGGCCGCTTCGATGGCCTGCTCCACGCGGTGGTTGCGGGGGATGTAGGCGGGGCTCACCGCGCGCATGGCCGCGCGGCGGGCGGCATCGTCGCTGTCCTCGGCGGCGAGGCGCTGGCGCCAGGCCGCCGCCCAGGCGTCGAAGGACTCCGGGTCGGCGAACAGCGCGCGCACGGCCTCGTCGGCCTCCCCGGGCTCGCGCTTCAGGTCGGCGAGGCGGCGGAAGGTGAGGGTGAAGTCCGCCCCCTGCACCGCCATGCGGGCGAGCAGGTCCAGGGCCAGGTCCTCGTCGCCGTCGCGCTCCTCCATCAGGCCCATCTTGCGGCGCAGGCCGGCGTGGTAGCGGGCGTTCAGGCGGTCCTGGAAGGGATCGAGGACTTCGTGGGCGGCCGCCACGGCGGTGTCCGGGTCGTCGGAGATCAGCGGCAGCAGGGTCTCGGCGAGGCGCGCCAGGTTCCACTGCGCGATCTTCGGCTGCTGGTCGTAGGCGTAGCGGCCGTGGCGATCGATGGAGCTGTACACCGTGGCCGGGTGGTAGTCGTCCATGAAGGCGCAGGGGCCGTAGTCGATGGTCTCCCCGGCGATGGAGACGTTGTCGGTGTTCATCACGCCGTGGATGAAGCCCACCAGCAGCCAGTCGGCGACGAGGTCGGCGGTGCGGTCGGCCACCGCCCCGAGCAGCGCCTTGTACGGCTGCGCGGCCTCGGCCAGCTCCGGGTAGTGGCGCCCGATGACGTAGTCGGCCAGGGCGCGCACGGTGTCCAGGTCGCCGCGCCGGAAAAAGTACTCGAAGGTGCCCACCCGCACGTGGCTGGCCGCCACCCGCGTGAGCACCCCGCCCGGCTCCACCTGCTGGCGCAGCACGGGGTCGCCCGTGGCCACCATGGCCAGGGCGCGGGTGGTGGGGATGCCGAGGCCGGCCATGCCCTCGCTCACCAGGTACTCGCGGATCACCGGACCCAGCGAGGCGCGGCCGTCGCTGCCGCCGCGCGAGAACGGCGTGCGCCCCGAGCCCTTGAGCTGGACGTCGCGCCGCACCCCGGCGCGGTCCACCACCTCGCCGAGCAGCACCGCCCGGCCGTCGCCGAGCCGGGGCACGAAGTTGCCGAACTGGTGCCCGGCGTAGGCCAGCGCCAGAGGCGTGGCGCCCTCGGGGACGCGGTTGCCGGCGAGGACCGCCAGGCCCTCCGGGGCGGCCAGGGCCTCGGCGTCGAGGCCGAGCTCCTCGGCCAGCTCCGCGTTGAGGCGCAGGAGCTGCGGCTGGGAGACCCCGGTGGGCCCCACCCGGGCGTAGCAGGCCTCCGGCAGGCGCAGGTAGCTGTTGTCGAGCGCCAGCGGCTCGGCGGCGGTGGTTTCGGCTTGGCTCAAGGTGCTCGCCCCGTTTCCGGACCACCGTGGCGGCCCGGATCTATTCCCGAGTATTCAGGTAAAGAAACACCCCCGGATTGTGCGGGTCCCGGGCGGCGGATTCAATGGGCCGGGCCGTCAGCCGCCGGCCCCCAGGGCCGCCAGGGCCAGGTGCATGCCCTGCACCAGGGCGATCACCAGGATCAGGGCCACGGGATAGACGGAGGAGTAGGCCACGATGGGGCGCTCCGAGCTGTCCACGCGGCGGATGATGTCCAGGCCGGGGGTGAAGGTCATGCCCCCGCAGATGACGCCGAAGCACTCGCTGATGGGGATGCGCAGCAGGTAGTGGCCGATCAGAAAGCTGCCGGCCATGGGCACCACCGCCAGCAGGAGCGCGTAGAAGGCGTAGTAGACGGCCTGGAAGTCCAAAGACTCCACGAAGCTCTGGCCCGTCTCCAGGCCCACCTGGACGAAGAACAGGGCCAGGCCCAGCTCCTTGAGCACCGCCGTGGCGTTGCGCGGAAAGCGGCCGATGAAATTGCCGATGCGGCCGAAGTGGCCAAAGATCAGCCCGGCCACCAGGGCGCCGCCGGCGATCCCCAGGGAGAAGGGCCCCAGCCCGGGCAGGGGCACCACCAGGCCGCCGAGGGCGAAGGCCAGGAACAGGATGGCGGCCAGCGAGCCGATGTCCACCCGCCGCTGCACGGTGTGGTGCTCGTGGCCCAGGAACAGCTCCAGCTGGTCCAGCTGGTAGGGCGTGCCCACCGCCACCACCACGTCGCCGTAGGCCAGGGTCTCGTCCTCGCTGGGCACGAACTCCATGTTGGCGCGCATGACCCGGGTCAGGGAGGCGTTGAAGCGCAGGCGCAGGCCCAGGTCCCGCAGGGACCGGTTCACCACCGCGGTGTTCTCCACCACGATGGAGCGGGTGTCCAGCTCGGCGTGCTCGTCGAAGGCCTCCTGGACCTCCTCGCCGATGGCCCGGCCCACCGCCGCCACCTCCTCGGGCACCCCCTCCAGGCGCAGGATGTCGCCCTTCTGCAGCACCGAGCTGCCGCTGGCGGAGCGCACGGACAGGCCGCGCAGGATGCCGGACACCGCCACGTCGTGCTGCTGGAACAGGTCCACGTCGCGGATCAGCTTGCCGTGGAGCTCCTCGTTCTCCAGCTTGTACACCGCCGCGTGCAGGCGGCTGCGGCCCCGGAGCTCCGCCGCCATCTTGTCGCGCAGGAGGCGGACGGCGATGCTGATGAACAGGATCACGCCGATCAGCCCGAAGGGATAGCCCACGCCGTAGCCGAAGATGACCTCCTGCTCGGGGCTGAACTGGAGGGCGCTGATGAGCGCCGGACTGGAGGTGAAGGCCCCGGCGAACAGCCCCAGCCCCACCCCCACGGGGATGCCGAACAGGGCGATGATGGCCACCGTGTTGACGCCGGAGATGGCCAGCAGCACCAGGACGTTGGTGATGAAGCGCCGGCCGTGCTGCTTGAAGGCCCGGAAGAAGCTGGGCCCGGCCTCCAGGCCCACGCACAGCAGGAAGAGGACGATGCCCAGATCGGCGAGGATGGGCAGCGGATCGAACTGGTAGAAGTAGCCCGCCACCATGGCGGCGATCAGCACGCCGCTGGAGCCGAAGCCCACGCCCTTGATGGTCAGGTTGCCGAAGGCGATGCCGATCAGGATCAGCAGGAAGGTGATGACCAGGTCGGACTTCTGGAAGAAGATCTGGATGGGGATCAGGACATCGGCTTCGGGCATGGGGGCCTCGGCTCGCCAGCTGGGGATCGGGCAAAAAGCCCGTCACCCCACAGGTTAGCAGGTTCCGGGGCGCAGGCCATTCCCAGGGAGCCTTCGGGGGACAGCCGGGACGGGTTA
>NZ_JBKGZG010000038.1:0-25764 GCF_046545655.1 Thiohalorhabdus sp.
TTTTTTTGCCGCCTGCCGTCCCCCCCGGTCCCACCCTGTCCCCGTAACGCCTGCACGCCTTCCCGAGGGGGCCATGAAAAAAGACCGGTGGCCCCGCCACCGGTCTTTCCCTGGGCCGAGCCGGAACCCTGCCTCAGGACTTGCCTTCCCGCTGCTTGCGCCGGGCCTCGGCGAGCCGTTCCCCGAGACCGCGCTCCTTGGCCACCTTCGCACGCTGCTCGGAGAGGTTCGGGGCCACCAGGGGGTAGTCCCGATCCAGACCGAAGGCATCCCTGTATTGCTGTGGGGTCATGCCGTGGGCGTTGTTCAGGTGGCGCTTGAGGGTCTTGAACTGCTTGCCACAGACCAGGCAGGTCAGCTTGTCTTTGCCGATGGCCTTCTGCGGCGACATGATCGGTTCGCGCTTCTCGGTCCCCCCTTCCTGGGTCTCCTCGGCCTCCCCTTCCGTTGCAGGCGCCGGGCCCTCCCCTTCCATCTTGGCGAGGGTGCTGTACGAGTCCTGCAGGAGCTGGAGAACCTCTTGCGCCGATTCGGCATTGGCGGCGTAGTTCGCAGCGATCTGGGCAGCAAGCTCACGGGTTCCCAAAGAATGTCTCCTTCCTGGTTGGTTCGGAGGGATCGGAGTATACATACATAGAGTCCTTTTTTCCAAAATAGTTTCCCTTGCAGAATAGCAAGTCCATTCAAAGCATCATTTCAGAGAAATGTTGTACAAGTAAAGCCGTTCGCCCTTGGCATCCTTCGGGGCAATCCGTACATCGAAGGGAGGTCGGGCGCGCATCCGGAGGGGGGGGGTTGAAACCGCAAGTGGAATATGGTTTAAAGACCGTAGGTGGAATGAGGGTAAACCGGTGCGGGACGCCCACGAAGTTTCCTCCTGGCCAGGTTGTCCCGCACCCCACGCGTCAAAGGAGGCTCCTATGGATTCCACCACCAAGATGGAAGACTTCCTGGAAAACCTGCCCCTCCTCGTGGTCTTCGGCCTGGCGGCCCTGGGGCTGGCGAGCTTCTTCTCCGTGGTGCTCTTCGGCTGAACTGCGGGGGTCGACCCCTCTAGTCGACGGGGTCGTTCCTCCCCCGCATCCTGGGCGTCCCCGCCCTTCCGAACCGGGTTTTCCCCTCCCTGCCCGGTCGGAAGGTGCGGGGGCGATCCTTTTCGTCCCTCCGCCCGTATGAGCCGAGGCTGGTCCCCAGTCCCCGGCGGCTTCGCGAATTCTCCCGGAGCACAACGGTGGGCCCTGGGCCCGGAAGGGGCGCGTGGGTCTCGGTAGGCGGCTATAAAGGCTGGATGGCCAGGCCCCGAAGGGGGCGGGGCGCAGGCAGGGAAGCGGGTGGCGGTGGGAGGCCCCCTACGCAGGGGGCGGGAACAGGCCTCCGGCTATTGGTCCCCCGGGGTCCGGCTGAAGTCCGTCTCCGCGATCACCCGGGCGTCCGGACGCCGGACCTGGATCTCCTTCAAGGCCACCAGGGCGGAGCCGAAATCGGTGTAGGCCGGGCTCAGGGCCTCCGCGAGCACGCGGCGCCCATCCTCCGCCTGCCGGTCCACTCCGATCCAGTACCGTACGGGCAGGGCGTCATCGGCGGGAGCGTCCATGATTCGTCCTCCAGTGTCCTAGCGGGCGCGGGAGTGTCATACTCCCCGTTCCGGCCCCCGAATTCTCCGGGCCGGCCGGAACGGGATCAATAGGGGTCAACCTCCACCACCCGGTGGTTCCACTCCTGGCGCGCCCCGTCGTGGCCCATTCCCATGGGTCCGAAGGCGTCGCAGGTCTCGCAGGCCACGGCGCAGAATCCCTCATCGATCTCCAGGATCTCCAGGTCCGTGCCGCCGCAGAACGGGCAGGGCTTCAGGTCTTCATTCATGATCGGTCCTCCGAAGGCCATAGGCCGCGGGTTGATGGGCCCAGTTGGGAAAGGCGGCCGGGCCTGCCTTGCCGCCCGGGTCACGGGGCGACGAGGGATCCGGCACGGCCCTATGATAGGAGAGACCGGGGCGCGGCGCACGAATTCCGCGGCCCCGAACGACGGCAGCCCACAGGGAATCCGCACGGCGCCATGGAACGCCCCGACCTCAAGCAGCCACAGCTCTACATCAATCGCCTGCTCTCCCTGCTCGCCTTCAACGCCCGGGTGCTGGAGCAGGCCCGGGACCCGGACGTCCCCCTGCTGGAGCGGCTCAAGTTCCTCTGCATCTCCTCCACCAACCTGGACGAGTTCTTCGAGATCCGGGTGGCGGGGCTCAAGCAGCGCATCGAGCTGGGGGTCACCCAGGTGGGTCCGGACAACCGCACCCCCACGGAGGTGATGGATGTCATCGGCGAGGAGGCCCACGCCCTGGTGGAGGATCAGTACCGCGTCCTCAACGAGGACTTGGTGCCAGCGCTGGAGGCGGAGGGGGTCCGCTTCATCCGTCGCGGTGCCTGGAGCGAGGCGCAGCGCGGCTGGCTGCACCGCTACTTCCGGGAAGAGCTGCTGCCCATCCTGTCGCCCCTGGGGCTGGACCCCGCCCATCCCTTTCCGCGCATCCTCAACAAGTCCCTGAACTTCGTCGTCAGCCTCCAGGGCCGGGACGCCTTCGGCCGCAGCGGCGGGGTGGCGGTGGTGCAGGCGCCGCGGGCGCTGCCGCGCCTCATCCAGCTGCCGCCCGAGGAGACGGACAGCGGGCCCTACGATTTCGTCTTCCTCTCCTCCATCATCCACGCCTTCGTGGACGAGCTGTTCCCGGGGATGACCGTCACCGGCTGCTACCAGTTCCGGGTCACGCGCAACTCCGACCTGTTCGTGGACGAGGAGGAGATCGACGACCTGCGCCGGGCCCTGGAGGGGGAGCTCCCCCAGCGCCGCTACGGGGCCGCCGTGCGCCTGGAGGTGGCGGACAACTGCCCCGACGATATGGCCGACTACCTCCTGGAGGAGTTCGGCCTCGGCCGGGAGGACTTCTACCGGGTCAACGGGCCGGTCAACCTCAACCGCCTGCTGGCCATCCCGGATCTGGTAAACCGCCCCGACCTCAAGCACACCGGCTTCACCCCCGGCCTGCCCCCGGAGATCGCCCACCAGCCGGACCTGTTCGCCGTGCTTCGCGAGCGGGACGTGCTGCTCCACCATCCCTTCGAGTCCTTCACCCCGGTGGTGGACTTCCTGCGCCAGGCCGCGGCGGATCCCCACGTTCTGGCCATCAAGCAGACCCTCTACCGCACCGGGCCGGAATCGGCGGTGGTGGACGCCCTGGTGCAGGCCGCCCGCGCCGGCAAGGAGGTGACGGTGGTGGTGGAGCTGCGCGCCCGCTTCGACGAGGAGGCCAACATCGCCCTGGCCAACCGCCTGCAGGAGGCCGGGGCGCACGTGGTCTACGGGGTGGTGGGGTACAAGACCCACGCCAAGCTGATCCTGGTGGTGCGCCGGGAGGGGGGCCGGCTGCGCCAGTACGTCCACCTCGGCACGGGCAACTACCATCCCCGCACCGCCCGCCTCTACACGGACTACGGCCTGCTCACCACCGACCCCCGCATCGGCGAGGACGTGCACAAGGTCTTCCTGCAGCTCACCAGCCTGGGCCGGGCCTCGGACCTGAACGACCTGCTGCAGGCGCCCTTCACCCTGCACGACGCCCTGCGCGACAAGATCAAACGCGAGCGGAAGAACGCCGAGGCGGGCCGGCCGGCGCGCATCATCGCCAAGGTCAACTCGCTGGTGGAGTCCCGGCTCATCCGCGACCTCTACCGGGCCTCCATGGCGGGGGTGCCCATCGACCTGGTGGTGCGCGGCATGTGCTGCCTGCGCCCCGGGGTGGAGGGGATCTCGGACAACATCCGGGTGCGCTCGGTGGTGGGGCGGTTCCTGGAGCACACCCGCGTCTACTACTTCGAGAACGGCGGCAGCCCCGAGCTGTACGGCTCCAGCGCTGACTGGATGGAGCGCAACTTCTTCCGCCGGGTGGAGGTGGCCTTCCCCATCCGCGATCCCCGGCTGCGCGCCCGCCTGCTCCGGGAGCTGGACGCCTACCTGCGGGACAACACCCAGGCCTGGCTGCTCCACAGCGACGGGGCCTACCGCCGGGCGGAGCCGGGGGAGGGCGAGGCCCCCTTCTCCGCCCAGCAGGCCCTGCTGGAGGACCTGGCCGAGGAGCTTTAGCGCCCCCTACGCAATCCGGAGCGTAAAGCCGGCGGCGGCCAGGAATTCCGCCTCCTGCTCCAGGTCGGCGCGGGTCAGGGGATGCTCCTCCAGCCAGCCGCCGGGGAAACGGAGCCGGAGCGTCCCCTCCCGGGCGTCCGCTTCGAGCTCGGGCAGGGGCAAGGGCCGCCGGTTGCGGTGGAGCACCGCGGCCAGGCGCAGGAGCACCGCCAGCTGGCGCGCCGGTCGGACCCAGCGGTCCGGCAGGGCCTTGAAGGGTCCCCCCGGGAATTTCCGGCGGTGGGCGCGGATGAGGGCGGCGAGGAGGCTCTGCTCCTCCCGGGTGAAGCCCAGGAGGTCGGCGTTGGCGGCCACGTAGGCGCCGTGCTTGTGGTAGCCGCCGTGGGCGATGTCCAGACCGATCTCGTGCAGCCCGGCCGCCCAGCGCAGGTAGGGGCCGGCCCAGGCCGGATCCAGCTCCCAGCCCGGGGCCGCCCGCTCCAGGAGGTGGGTGGCGGTGGCGGCCACCCGCTCCGCCTGGGCCGGGTCCACGTGGTAGCGCTCGCCGAGGGCCGCCACGCTGGTCTCGCGCACGTCCTCGTGGCGGATGCGCCCCATCAGGTCGTGGAGCACCCCCTCCCGCAGGGCGCCCTCGGCGGCCCCCATGCGCTCGATGCCCAGCATCTCGAAGGCGGCCAGCAGGATGGCCACCCCGCTGGCGAAGACCGGGGCCCGGTTGGCGCCCAGGCCCTTGAGGTCCAGCCTGTCCGCGTGACCCGCCCGGATCAGGGCGTCGCGGACCCGCTCCAGCCCGTCCCGGGTGATCCCGTCCTCACCCCAGCCCGCCGCGTCCAGGACCTTGGCGGCGGCGCGGATGGTCCCCGACGCGCCAACCGCCTCGTCCCAGCCCAGTGTGCGGAAGGCCTCCCCCCAGGGCTCCAGCTCCTGGCAGGCCGCCAGGTAGGCGCGCCGGAAGCGCGCGGCGGTGATGCCGCCGTCGGGGAAGTGCTTTCGGGTCAGGGAGACGCAGCCCGTGTACAGGCTCTCCATGCGCCGCGGCGTGTAGCCGTCGCCGACGATCAGCTCCGTGGAGCCGCCGCCGATGTCCACCACCAGGCGACGGTCGGTGGGGTCGACGGCAAGGCTGTGGGCCACGCCCAGGTAGATCAGGCGCGCCTCCTCCATGCCCGAGACGATCTCGACGGGGTGGCCCAGGGCCGCCTCCGCCCGCTCCAGGAAGGCGCCGGCGTTCCGGGCGCTGCGCAGCGTGTTGGTGCCCACCACCCGCACCCGGTCGGCGGGCAGCCCCTGCAGGCGCTGGCCGAAGCGGGTCAGGCAGGCGAGGGCGTGCTCCTGGACCTCCGGGTCCAGGGTGCGGTCCGCACGCAGTCCGCCGGCGAGCCGCACCATCTCCTTGAGGCGGTCGAGGACCATGAGCTCGCCGGGGCGGACCCGGGCGACAATGAGGTGGAAGCTGTTGGAGCCGAGGTCGACGGCGGCGACGGTCTGGGGGGCGGTTTCGGTGGCCAAGGCGCCCTCGCGGTCAGGGGCTGCCGGCCAGGGCTCGGGCCTGGGCGGGGGTGAGGGCCCACTGGAGGGTCGCGGTGGCCGGCTCGGCGTTGTCCGGCAGGGAGAGCATGCAGGCACCGCCTTTGGCGAAGTGGTGGAAGCTCCAGTCCACCCCCGCCAGCGCCAGCGCCACCAGATTGCCCAGGTCCGGCTCGTGGCCCACCAGGGCCACCACCTCGTTGGGCGGGGTCTGCCACAGCCAGCCCAACTGGTCCCGGGGCCGGCGTCCGGAGGCCAGGGTGTCGGTGCGGATGAAGGCGGGGTCGTTGAAGATGCGGGCGACGGTCTCGGCCGTCTGCACCGCCCGCTGGGCCGGGCTGGAGGCCACCAGGTGCAGCTTGGGCACCTGGGTGCGCAGGCCCCGGGCGACGCCTTCCACCTCCCGTTGCCCTTCGGGGGTCAGCTCGCGGCTTTCGTCCCGGCCGTCGGCGGCCACGTCCTCCGCGGTCCCGTGCCGGATGAGGATGACGGATTTCATGGGGCTCCCCTGCGTGGGATGGACTGGGTCCCTGCGGGCATTATGGGCAAGCCGGCAGGCCTTGGGAATGCCGGCCGGAGTCGCGGCTCAGGAGCGGACCTCGGCCCCGGTGAGCCGCTCCAGGACCCGGATCAGTGCCGCCATGTCCTCGTCGCCGTGGCCCAGGGCCCGGGCGGCGTTGACGCTCTCCCGGGTTGCCGCCGTCTGGGGCAGGGGCACGGCGGCCTTGGCGGCGGTCCCGGTCACCAGGTCGAGGTCCTTGGCCAGCAAGTCCACGGGGAACTGCTTGGCGAAGTCCCCGGCAAGGATGTTGCCCCCCTTCATGCGGAACAGGGGAGCGCCCAGCGGCCCGCCGTCGATGGCCTCCAGCATCTGCTCCGGGTCCAGCTCCAGGGCCCGTCCCAGGCTCAGTCCCTCGGCCAGGCTCTGCATGAGGTTGCCCAGCATCAGGTTGAGCACCAGCTTCATGTGGGTGCCCTGGGGGATGTCCCCGCAGTGCACCACCGCCTTGCCCATGGCCTCTAGCACGGGGCGCACGCGCTCCACGTCCTCGGCGAGTCCGCCCGCCAGCACCACCAGGTTGCCCTCCTCGGCGGGCTTGACCGTCCCCGACACCGGGGCGTCGATGAAGCGGCCCCCCATGGCGTGCACCGCCTCCGCCGCCTCCCGCGTGGCCTCCGGGGAGACGGTGCCCATGTTGACCACCGCATTGCCCCGGCCGAGCCCGGCCAGCACCCCGGCGTCGCCGTAGAGCACGGTGTCCAGCGCCTCGGAGCTGGTGACCATGATGACCACCATGTCCGATTCGGCGGTCAAAATCGCCGGGGTGCTGAAGACGGTGACCCCCTCGTCGGCGAAGGGGCGGGTCTTGGCCGGGGTGCGGTTGAAGACCCCCAGCTCGTATCCTCTGCCGTGCACGTTCCAGGCCATGGGGGTGCCCATGGCGCCAAGCCCGATGAATCCCACTCGCTCGGTCACGGTCTTGCTCCTGTAGGGAAGATGCCGCTTGTCGATTCGGGTATGGTAATGCGGCAAGGCCCCGCGGGGGAGGGTTCGGGGAACCGCCCCATTCCGCCACCATCCGGGGGTAAGGTTAAAAGATCGCATTCGGAGGAGCACCTGATGCCGCGTACCCGTTCCTTTATTGCCGTGTGTGTGATGGCCAGTGTGGCGGCGGCCTCCTGCACTACCACCAACCCCTACACCGGCGAGGAGCAGACCAGCAAAGCCACCAAGGGCGCGGCCATCGGCGCGGCCACCGGCGCCGTGGCCGGTCTGATCACCGGCAACCATGATGCCAAACGGGCGGTGGTCGGGGCCGGCATCGGCGCCCTGGCCGGCGGTGCGGTGGGTGGCTACATGGATCAGCAGGAGGCCGAGCTCCGTCAGGAGCTGGAGGGCACGGGGGTCGGTGTGACCCGTGAGGGCGATCAACTGGTGCTCAACATGCCCGGCAACGTGACCTTCGAGCACGACAGCAGCAGCCTGAACGCCGAGTTCTTCGACGTGCTGGGCAGCGTGGCCAAGGTCCTTGAGGAGTACGAAAAGACCGTGATCCACGTGGCCGGATTCACCGACAGCACCGGTTCTGAGAGCTACAACCAGCGGCTTTCGGAGCGTCGCGCGGAGGCCGTGGCTTCCTACCTTCGCGGCCAGGGGATCCTGGAGGAACGCCTCGTCACCCGGGGCTACGGCGAGAGCCACTTCGTGGCCTCCAATGATACCGCCGAGGGGCGTGCCCAGAACCGGCGGGTGGAGCTTACCCTGGAGCCGGTGACGAAGTAGGCCCGGCCGCAGCACAAGGCGGCTCAACGGCGCCCCGTCCCGATCCCTGCAAGGGGAAGGGCGGGGCGTCGTTGTGTTGAAGGGTGCAGGGCTCGGGCTTCAGGCGGTGACAAAGGCCCACAGGCGCTCTACCCCCTCGGCGAGCCGGTCCAGGTCGGTGGTGTAGGCGAAGCGGACGTGCTCCCCGGCGCGGTGGGCGCCGAAGTCGATGCCGGGCGTGATGGCCACCCCCGCCTCCTCCAGTACCCGCCGCGCGAAGGCGAAGCTGTCGTCGGTGAAGGGGCTGCAGTCGGCGTACAGGTAGAAGGCGCCGCGTGGCGCGCCGGGCAGGCGGAAGCCCAGCTCGCGCAGGGCCGGCAGCAGGAAGTCCCGCCGCTCCCGGAAGGCGGCCCGCCGCTCCTCCAGGATCGCTTCGGTCTCCCCGGTGAAGGCCGCCAGCGCCGCGTGCTGGGCGGGTGCGGAGGGGGAGAGGAAGATGTTGCCCGCCAGCTTGTCCAGATCCCCCACGTAGGCCTCCGGCGCCACGATCCACCCCAGGCGCCAGCCGGTCATGCCGAAGTACTTGGAGAAGCTGTTGATGACGAAGGCCTCGTCGGTGACCGAAAGGGCCGTGGGCGCCTCCCCGCCGTAGACCAGCCCGTGGTAGATCTCGTCCACCACCAGCACCCCGCCGCGCTCCCGGGCGGCGTCGTTCAGGGCCCGGAGTAGCTCCCGCTCCGCTACCGTACCCGTGGGATTGGCCGGGGAACCTACCATGGCCGCCACCGTGCGCTCGTCCCAGGCCGCCTTCAGGTGGCCCGCCTCCAGCTGGTAGTCCGTCTCCGGGCCCACCGGGACGGCCCGACTCTCCCCCTCGAACAGGCGCACGAAATGGCGGTTGCAGGGGTAGCCGGGATCGGGGAGCAGAACCCGGTCACCGGGGTTCAGGAGCACCCCCATCACCAGCTGCAGGGCCCCCGAGGCGCCGGGGGTGACGACGATCCGCGCGGGATCCACCGCCACGCCGTGGCGGCGCTCATAGAGCCCGGCGATGGCCTCGCGCAAAGCGGGAAGTCCCCTGGCCGGGGTGTAGCCGGTTTGGCCGTCGGCAAGGGCCTGCCGCCCGGCCCGGAGCACCGGCTCCGGGGTGGGGAAGTCTGGCTCGCCCACTTCCATGTGGACCACGTCGTGCCCCGCCGCTTCCATGGCCCGGGCGCGGGCCAGGAGGTCCATGACGTGGAAGGGGGCGATGTGGCCCATGCGCGCGGCGTGGGGGAATGGACTGCTCATGAGGCGCAAGGGTAGCACGTCGGCCCAGCCGAGGGGGCGGGGCCCGGGTGGCCTCGATAGGGGCTTCCCGCATGGCCAGCCATCGGAAAAAGGGCCAGAAATGGGGGAGTCAGCTTGGCAATGCCTCCGGGCCCACTTGAAACAGGAGCGTCTGCGATGCCCCGCAAGAAGCCTGCCCGTTTCCTACCCCTTCTCTTTGCCGTAGTGATCGGTCTGACGGCGTGCGAGGGAGAGGGGCCGGCCGAAGAGGCCGGTGAAGAGGTGGACGAAGCGGCCGAGGATGCCGAGGAGGCCACCGAATAACGGCATGGCCGCGCACGGTCCCCGATCCATCCCGGGGGGATCCCGGATGGAGGGGATAGGCGCTCGTCCGTGGACGGCGGTATGCCCGGATCTCTTAATAAGGAGCTGGTGATGAAGACGTCGAGCTCGTCCCTCTGGTTTTCTCTAGTGTTCGTCCTGTTTCTCGCCATGACCGCCTGCGACGGCGGTGGCCAGCAGGACCAAGGGGATCAGATGGAACAGGACGGCATGCAGGACGGCATGCAGGATGGCCAGGAGCAGCAGGACCAGGAAGACCAGGAAGACCAGGAAGACCAGGGAGGCGGCGGCATGTAGCCGGTGAGCCGGCTGTCCGCCGGGGCACGCTGCCGAGGACGGGCCCCATCCGGAATCGGCCCGTGCCCCGTTCGTCCTCCGCTTCCGGCGCCTTGTCCATCCATCGCTTCCCCCGCAGGATATCCCTGTCCGAATGCGGGAGGTGGATGGATGTCCGAGCTGATCGGCGGGCTCGCCGACGCCGTGCATGCGGCCGGCGGCCGGGCCCTGGAAGCGGGCGGCGCCGTGCGCGACCGGCTCCTGGGACGCCCCCCCCGGGACGTGGACCTCGAGGTCTACGGCCTGGAGCCCCCGGATCTGGAGGCCGTGATCGCCCGCTTCGGCTCCGTGCGCCGGGTGGGGGCGCGGCAGGGGGTCTACGTGCTGCGCGGCATGGAGATCGCCCTCCCGCAGGGACCGGGCGGGGTGGAGGATCCCCACCTTCCCCCCGAGTGGGCCACCTGCCGCCGCGACCTCACCATCAACGCCCTTCTCCGCGATCCCCGCACCGGGGAGATCCTGGATTTCCACGACGGCCGGGGGGACCTCCGGCGCGGCCTGCTGCGCCACGTGGACCCCGCCACCTTCGGCGAGGATCCCCTGCGGTTGCTGCGGGTGGTGCGGCTGCACGCCGAGCTGGAGCTCCGCATCCATCCCCGTACCGCGGCCCTGTGCCGGCGGCTCGCCCTGGGCGGGGTGGCCTGGGAGCGCATCGGCCAGGAGCTGGAGCGGTGGCTGCTGGGCGCCCGGCATCCCGGCAAGGGGCTGGATGCCCTGATCTACACCGGGGCCGAGCGCCATTTCCCCCATCTGGTCCGGCTCCTGGGCTGCCCGGACGCGGCGGCGGACAGCGCCTGGGGGCGGACCCGGGCCGCTCTGGAGGCCGCCGCCGGGGAACGGGTGGGAGAGCGGGAGCGCGACTGGCCGCTCATGCTTGGGGCCCTGCTCGCGGGGGCCGGCCGGCCGGATGCCACCTTGCGGCGGGGTGGGCGGCTGCGGACCCCGGGGCACGCAGCCGTGGCGGCGGCCCGTGCTCCCCTGTTCCTGCACGGCGTGGACCGCAACCGTCACCGTACCCGGACGGTGACCGCCCTAGTACGGGAGCAGGCGACCATCGCCCGGCTGGCCGCGGAGGGGGCAGGTGCTTCCGCCTACCGGCGGCTGGCGGCGCGAGTGGACAGCGACCTCCTGCTGCGCCTGAGCAGCGCCCTGCACCGGGCGGGGCACGGTCCGGCGGCCGGCTTCCCCGCCGGCGAGCGGGCCCGCGAAAGGTGGGAGGCGGAGGACCTGCTGGGGAAGCGGCCGGAGCCCATCTTGCAGGGCCGCGACCTGGCGGAGCTGGGGGTCGAGCCTGGCCCGGCCATGGGCGAGTGGCTGGAGGCGGCCTTCCAGGCGCAGCTGGACGGGGCCTTCAACGACCGGGCGGGAGGAATGGCGTGGGTGCGGGAGAGGTTGGGCAACGAATGAACCCCCTGGCTAGTAAAGTCACGCCCCGCCGCCGAACAGCTCCTGGTCAACCAGCGTGCACAGGCTGTGCAGAATGAGGATGTGCACCTCCTGGATGCGGGCCGTGGTGCGGGAGTCCACCCGCAGCACCAGATCCTCTTCGGGGCGGGCGAGGTCGGCCAGCTCGCCGCCGTCGGCGCCCGTGAGCACCAGGAGGCGCAGGCCGCGCTCAATAGCCGCCTCCGCCCCCTGGAGGATGTTGGCGGACTGCCCGCTGGTGGAGATCACCATGAGCAGGTCTCCCGCCTGGCCCAGGGCCTGGACCTCCTTGGCGTAGATCTCCTCGAAGGAGTAGTCGTTGGCCGTTGCGGTAACGGTCACGGGGTTGGTGCCCAAAGCGATGGCAGGCAGCGGCGGCCGCTCGATCTCGAAGCGGTTCACCAGCTCGCCGATGAAGTGCTGGGCATCCCCCGCCGAGCCTCCGTTTCCGCAGGCCAGCACCTTGTTGCCCGCCAGAAGGGTCTCGCGGATCAGCCGGGCCGCCTCGACAATGGTGGGGGCGAGCTCCTCCCCGGTGCGCCGCTTGAGCTCGGCGCTCTCGTTGAATAGCCCGACGATGCGGGCGGTCGGGTCCTGTCCGTGCTGCTCCATTTCAGCTCCAGGTTGCGTCCAGGCGGAAGGCGTCGGGGATCCAGCGCAGCTCCCGGCCGTCCACGGCCACCACGTCGAAACGGCAGAAACGGGCGGCGTGCTCGGGATGGGTAGCCAGGAAGACCCGGGCCGCCTGGATCAGCCGCCGCTGCTTGCGCGGGCCCACCGTCTCCTCGGGGTGGCCGAAGTCGCTGTCGGCCCGGGCTCGGACCTCCGTGAACACCAGCACCTCCCCCTCCAGGGTGATCAGGTCGATCTCGCCCCCCTTGGCACGGAAGTTCCGCGTCACGGTGCGGTGGCCACCCTGGCGCCGCAGGTGGGTGAGGGCCCGCTCCTCGGCGGCGTCGCCGGTGCGCTGGGCGGGAGTGCGAACCATCTCAGAGAAGCCCTCTCGTCCGCGGGGTGGCCAGGAAGGGCGTTAAGGAGGTTTTCACGGTACGGACCCTCGCCTTCAAACACCGGGTGGACGGCGTGCGACTCCGGACCGCCGGGCCTACTTACCGGCGGGGGTCAGCATGGCCGGAAGGGGAATAATGCGACCATGGCGGTATTCCGCCCATTGTAGCTGCCTCTGGATGCGGCCGTCGGCGTCTGCGGCCAGCTGGCCGGTGGCGCCTTCCAGGCGGATGTTGGCCAAGGCCCGGTCCAAAGGATCGTCCAGCAGCAGGGAGCGCCGCCAAGCGCCAACCACCAGGGAATAGGCATCATAGCCCAGGGCGTTGAGGCGCTCCATGTCGGCCTGCTGACCGGAATAGCTCTCCTCGATGGCAGTCGCCGCCCGCTGGTGCTCGGGGCGCGGCTCCAGGAACCACGGCAGCTGCTGGAAGTGGATGTCGTCCATGTCCCGGCGATCCGAGCGGGAGTCGTCCGGGCTGTGCGTGTGGCTGGTAGCCAGCACCGGGAGGTCCCCCGCGGCGAAGAATTCCAGCTGCGGGCGGATGAGCCGGGCGTTGAGGGTCTCCGAGGCAAGGAACAGGAAGTCCAGGTCCTCGCGCCGGGGCGGGGTGTCGTATTCGGGCAGGTCCACCTGCAGGGTGTGCTCGAGCCCCTGGCGGCGCGCGGAAACCCGGTCCAGGGCCAGGAAGGTCTGGAGGGTGTCCGAATAGTCGGAACTATCTGTATCGAAGGATTCCATGGCCCGGATGGTGCCGCCCAGCTCTTCCCAGCGCTGTTGGAAGGCACCCACCATGCGTTCACCCCATTGGGTCTGGGGGAAGAGGATGCCCGCCCGCCTATGGCCCACCTGGAAGGCCCGCTCGGCCACCTGGGCTGCCTCGGTTTCGGGATCGAGGCCCACCTGGAAGACTTTGCGGTCTGTCTTGGCCCAGTTGTTGGTGGTGTTCAGCAGCAGGGTTGGCGGTAACGTGGAGCCCCGCTGTTCGCGGTCGGCGTAGGCGCGGGCCGCGGCCCGGGTCAGGGGGCCGATGACGGCGGCGTAATCCTCGGTGTAGACCTGCTCCAGGGCCTGGTCGAGGCCCTCGCCGTTACCGCCGGTATCGAAGATATCCAGTTGGATGCCGGCTCCCTGGTCGGTCTGGTAGTAGGCGGCGAGCATACCGCGCAGGATGGCGTCCGCCAGGGGCCGGTAGCGGGAGTCCAGGGGCAGCAGGACGGCCACGCGCAGGGGCGCCTCCTGGACCCGGTCGAGGCGGTCGCGCACAATATCGGCCAGTGGGTGTCCCGAATAGGTCTCCAGCCATTCCTCCAGCTGCTGACCAGTCCGCTCCAGGGGCTGGCGGGCGGAGCGGCGCATGATCCGCTCGAAGCGGAGGTAGCCGCCCGGGAACTCCTTGCCCACCCGGTCGATCCGCTCGGTGAGCACCTGCTCGGGCACGGAGGCCAGCAGGTAGCGGATCCGGGCAATGTTCGCCTCTTGCTCCTCCTCGGCGCGCAGGACGCGATGCCGCTCCACCAGGGCATCGAAGGCCCCCTCGGGACGGCCCTGCGCCAGCTCCAGCTGAGCCACGTAGTCCAGGGCCTCCTCCTGGAGGTCGGTGGGCAGGGCTCCAATGTCGCCGCGCTGCTCGACGAGGTTGTCCAGGAGGCGCTGGGCGGCGTCGAAGCGCTGGTGGCGAATGTGGATGCGGGCCCGCAGGAGAGCGGCGCGCTCGGCCTGTTCGGTTTCCACCAGCTCCTCGAGCACGCCAAGGGCCTCCACGTCCTCGCCGCCCAGGGCCAGGGCTCGGCCTTGGCGGTAGCGCAGCCTGGCGGCCTCCTCGCCCGTCGCCTCCTCCGCCTGGCGCGCATAGGCCTCCGCCGCCTCCGTGAATGCCCCGGCTCGCTCCATTTCCTCGGGAGTCTCGGGGAGCGGGCCCTCGGGGCCGGGACCGGGGGCGCAGCCGCCGAGGGTCACGGCGGCGGCGAGGAACAGCAGGGTGGAGCGCAGCGGGCGTGGAAGTGGCAAGCGGATTTTCCCTTTTCTCCGGTTAGGCGAGCGCCATGCAGGAAAACGAAACGGGTATTTTATACGTGGTCGGCACCCCCATCGGCAACCGTGCCGACCTCACGCCGCGTGCCCTGGAGACGCTGTGCGGGGCGAGGGCGATTGTAGCGGAGGACACCCGCCATGTGCAGCGGCTGCTCGCGGACACCACGGCCCGCATGGAGCGGGTCTCCCTGAACGCCCACAACGAGAGCGAGCGCATCCCCCGGCTGCTGGAGCGGCTCCGCATGGGGGAGGATCTGGCTCTTGTGAGCGATGCCGGTGTTCCAGCGGTCTCCGATCCGGGGGGGCGACTGGTGGCGGCCGCCCACATGGCGGGGGTCCCGGTGCGCGCAGTCCCCGGACCGAGCGCCGTCACCGCGGCGCTTTCCGTGGCGGGCCTGCCCGCCAACCGCTTCGCCTTCGAGGGCTTCCTGCCCACCAAGGCGGAGGCCCGGCGGACGCGGCTGCGTGCCATCGCGCGGGAGCCGCGGACCGTGGTGCTGTTCGAGTCCCCCCGCCGCTTAAAGGACCTCCTGGACGAGCTGGCGGCGGCCTGCGGGCCGGAGCGGGAGGCGATGGTAACGCGGGAGCTGACCAAGCGGTTCGAGACCAACCGGCGGGGGACGCTGGGCGCACTGGCGGAGCACTTCGCCGCCCACCCAGAGGAGCAGCGGGGCGAGTTCACCCTGTGCCTGGCCGGGGCGCCGGAAGAGCCGGCGGAGAGCGGGATGGCCACCGTGGAGGGGGAGGCGGTTCTGGCGGCGCTCCTGGAGGAGCTCCCCCCCAGCCGGGCGGCCAAGGTGGCGGCCCGCATCACCGGCCAGCCCAAGAACGCCCTGTATCGGCGGGCCATGGAATGGGGCGGGGTCGAGTAGGGATCCCGCCCGTGACCCGGCCTATCCTTCTTGGGAGCCGCTTTCCGGCTCCGCCTCGTCGGCTTCGGCATCGGCTTCCTGCAGATACCCGCCGAACTCCTCCCCGAAGGTGCGGGAGCGCCGGGTCATGGTCTCGTCGAGGATCTCGGCCAGCTTGCGGCCGTAAATCCGGCCCTCGGAGCTGTCGAGGAATTCCAGGTATTCCCGCAGCTCCTGGTTGCTGGCGTCGCGGTAGCCGTAGAGGAACTGAGCGCTCACCATCTGGCCCACCTGGCCCTTGATCTGGAAGCGGTTCTGCTCGACCTGCTCCCGGATCTCCTCCACCGGCGGCGCCTGCTCCGGGGAGAGGGCCTGCAGCATCCCGGCTGTAAGGGCGGTCTGCATGTTGACGACGAAGTCGGTGGTGAATTTGTTCGCCCTAGTGGTGCCGATGTAGTCATCCACCAGCTGGAGCCGTTCCGGGTTGTTCTCCCGGTATTGCCGGCGCAGGGTGTTTACCTGCTGCAGGGCTTTCTGGCTTGCCGCGGGAGAGGCGGCGGCTTCCTCCAGGGAGACGAGCTTGCGGCCTAGCTCGGTGTCGAGGAAGCCCATCACCTCCCGCATGTTCTCCTCGGAGATCCGCTCCACGATCCGGGCGTGCACCTCCTCGCGGATGGCGTCGGGGGCGAACACCTCGTCCGTGGCCTTGCGCAGGGCATACTGGGCCTCTGCCGGCAGGGGGCTGCTCTGAGAGGCTTGGTCGATCCCCTGATGGAACTGGTCGGGCAGGTGGCTGATGGTGGTGTCGAGCCCCGATTTTTCCATCAGGGTCCGGGCCATTTTCGATTTGGACGGAGCCGCGGCGACCGGCGCCGCCAGGAGCAGGCCCAATCCGGCACAGAGAAGGCGCATCCACATGGCTGTCCCCTTTCGCATTCCTGGTTGGGAAAAGGATGCCCCATCCCCCGGGTGGATTAAATAGCTCTCGGGTGGGGAAAAATGCCCGAGACCCCGTCCCGTCCTCGCCGCACGGATCATTGACCGAAACGAAAAAGGCGGCCCCTGGGGGCCGCCTTTCGTATCCCGGAGACCGGAAGGCCTCAGTCTGCGGTGGCCTTCAGGCCCTGCGCCACCTTCTGCTTCATCAGGTACCGGTGGGCCCCTTCGGCGGCGTGACGGCCGTCGTGGATGGCCCAGACGATGAGGCTGGCGCCGCGGTACATGTCGCCGGCGCTGAACACGCCAGGCACGTTGGTCATGCGCGTGGCCGGGTCGGCGGTGGCGTTGCCCCGCTTGTCCAGCTCCACGCCGAGACCCTCCAGGAGCGGGCCCTTCTCGGGGCCCTGGAAGCCGATGGCCAGCAGCACCAGGTCCGCTTCCAGATCGAAATCGCCGTCGGGCTCCTCGATCAGCTCGCGGGAGCCGTCGGGCCGCCGCTGGGCGGACTGCACCTTGACGCAGTTGGCCTTGTGCACGCGGCCGGTGCCGTCGTCCTCGAAGGACTTCACGTACACCTTCCACAGGCGCTCGCAGCCCTCGTCGTGGGAGGTGGAGTCCTGACGCTTGTGCGGCCATTCCGGCCACGGCGTCTTCTCCGAGCGCTCCTCCGGCGGCTCCGGGTGGATGTTGAGCTGCTTGACGCTCTTGGCGCCCTGGCGGATGGAGGTGCCCACGCAGTCGGCGCCGGTGTCGCCGCCACCGATGATCACCACGTGCTTGCCCTCGGCGGAGATGCGCTCCTCCTCGGGGATGGTGTCGCCGGCGTTGATGCGGTTCTGCTGCACCAGGAAGGGCATGGCGTAGTGGATGCCTTCCAGGTGGCGGCCGGGGACGTCGTGGTCGCGCGGCTTCTCGGCGCCGCCGGAGAGGATCACGGCGTCGTACTCGGCGCGCAGCTCCTCGGCGGTGACGTCCTTGCCCACGTTGACGCGGGTGCGGAACTCCACGCCCTCGGCGCGCATCTGCTCCAGGCGCCGGTCGATGCGGAACTTCTGCATCTTGAAGTCGGGGATGCCGTAGCGCAGCAGGCCGCCCAGGCGGTCGTTCTTCTCGAGCACCGTCACCGCGTGGCCCCAGCGGGCGAGCTGCTGGGCGGCGGCGAGGCCGGCCGGGCCGCTGCCCACCACCGCAACCTTGAAGCCGGTGGCGGGGGCGGGCGTCGCCGGCGCTACCCAGCCCTCGTCGAAGCCGCGCTCGATGATGTTGCGCTCGATGTTCTTGATGGTGACCGGCGAATTCTCCACCAGGTCCAGCGTGCAGGAGGACTCGCAGGGCGCCGGGCACAGCCAGCCGGTGAACTCGGGGAAGTTGTTGGTCTCGTGGAGCCGGGACAGGGCCTCGTGCCACTGGCCGCGGTAGACCAAGTCGTTCCACTCGGGGATCAGGTTGTCCACCGGGCAGCCCGTGTCGGTCTGGCAGTAGGGGATGCCGCAATCCATGCAGCGGGCGCCCTGGGTGGCCAGCTCCTCATCGGACTGCTCCTGATAGAGCTCCCGGTAGTCTTCCCGGCGGTCTCCGACCGGCCGCAGGGGCGCGCCGTGCCGGGGGAATTTCATGAAGCCGTCGATCTGACCCACGGTCAAACCTCCGTGAGAAAAGCAGTGGTAGGAGCGGCGTCCCCGCCGCGACCCGGTTTTCCGTTGCCTCGAGCCAAACAGCCTCTCAGGCCGTCTCCGTCCGCGCCTCGCGCTTGCGGGCCTCCATGACGCGGCGGTACTCGGTGGGGATGATCTTCACGAACTTCGGCCGGTAGCTGTGCCACTGGTCGAGGATCCGCTGGCCCTTGGCGGAGCCGGTGTAGCGCACGTGGCGCTCGATCATCTCCATGAGCAGGTCGGCGTCGTCGTGGTCCACGGGCTCCGTCTCCACCATGCCGGTGTTGAGGCGCTGCTCGAAGGTGTCGTCCTCGTCGAGCACGTAGGCCACGCCGCCGCTCATGCCGGCGGCGAAGTTGCGGCCCGTCTTACCGAGGATGGCCACCGCGCCGCCGGTCATGTACTCGCAGCCGTGGTCGCCGCAGCCCTCGGCCACGGCGTGGGCCCCGGAGTTGCGGACGCCGAAGCGCTCGCCCACCACGCCCTGCACGAACAGCTCGCCCCCGGTGGCGCCGTACAGCAGGACGTTGCCGGCCAGGATGTTGCCCTCGGGGTCCAGCCGGGACTCCTCCGGCATGCGCACCACGATGCGCCCGCCCGACATGGCCTTGCCCACGTAGTCGTTGGCGTCGCCCACCAGGGTCAGGCTCATGCCGTTGTGGCAGAAGGCCCCGAAGCTCTGCCCGGCGGTACCGCGGAAGGCGATCTGGATGGTGTCCTCGGGGAGGCCCTCCAGGCCGAACCGCTTGGCCACCTCACCGGCGAGCATGGTGGCGGTGGTGCGGTTGGAGTTGCGGATCTCGGACTCGAATTCCACCGGGGTGGCGTTGTCCAGGGCCGGCTTGGCCCGCTCGATGAGCTGCCGGTCCAGGATGTCGTCGATGTCGTGCTTCTGCCGGGTGACCTGATGCAGGGGCTCCGCGCCGCTGTCCATCCGCTTGAGCAGGGGCCGCAGGTCGAGGCCGCTGGCCTTGGGATGGCCGGAGAGGTCGCGCGGCACCAGCATCTCGGTGTGGCCGATCATGTCGTCCATGCTGCGGAAGCCCAGCTCGGCCATGTACTGCCGCACCTCCTCCGCCACCATGCGGAAGTAGGTGATCACGTCCTCGGGCTTGCCGGTGAACTTCTTGCGCAGGTGGGGATCCTGGGTGGCCACGCCCACCGGGCAGGTGTTGAGGTGGCACTTGCGCATCATGATGCAGCCCTCCACCACCAGGGCGGTGGTGCCGAAGGCGTACTCGTCGGCGCCGAGGAGCGCGGCGATCACCACGTCGCGGCCGTTGAGCATGTTGCCGTCGGTCTGCAGGCGCACCCGGTCGCGCAGGCCGTTGGCCACCAGGGCCTGCTGGGTCTCGGCCACGCCCAGCTCCCAGGGCATGCCGGCGTGCTTGATGGAGGTGTTGGGGCTCGCCCCCGTGCCGCCGGCGTTGCCGGAGACGGTGATCAGGTCAGCCTTGGCCTTGGCCACGCCGGCCGCCACCGTGCCCACCCCGGCCTTGGCCACCAGCTTCACCGACACGTCGGCTTGCGGGTTGACGTTCTTCAGGTCGAAGATGAGCTGGGCCAGGTCCTCGATGGAGTAGATGTCGTGGTGCGGCGGCGGCGAGATGAGGCTCACCCCCGGGGTGGCGTAGCGCACCCGGGCGATGTTCTCGTCCACCTTGTGCCCGGGCAGCTGGCCGCCCTCGCCGGGCTTGGCGCCCTGCGCCACCTTGATCTGCAGCTCGTCGGCGTTCACCGCGTAGTGGGTGGTCACGCCGAAGCGGCCGCTGGCGATCTGCTTGATGGCCGAACGCGCCAGGTCGCCGTTGGGGTAGGGCTTGAAGCGCACCGGGTCCTCGCCGCCCTCGCCGCTGTTGGAGCGGCCACCGATGCGGTTCATGGCGATGGCCAGGGTCTCGTGGGCCTCGCGGGAGATGGAGCCGAAGGACATGGCGCCGGTGGTGAAGCGGCGCATGATGGACTCCACCGACTCCACCCCCTCCAGCGGGATGGCCTTCGGGCCGAGGTGGTCGGCGCTCTCGGGCGTGGCGGCGTACCACTCGTTGCTCTCGGCCTCGGGGCCCTCCACCGGGTGCCCCTCCACCTCGTTGGCGAGCTGGAACAGGCCGCGCAGGGCGCCGCCCTCCCGGCGGTTCTCGTTCACCGCCTCGGAGAACTTGCCGTAGAGGTCGAAGTCCTGGGTGGCGCAGGCGCGCTGCAGCAGGGTGATGGTGGTGGGGTTCCAGCTGTGGCGCTCGCCGTCGGCGCGCCAGTGGTACTGGCCGCCGTCCTCCAGGGTCAGCTCGGAGGTGTGCGGCGTGTGGTAGGCGAAGGCGTGGCGCTCCAGGGCGTCGGCGCCGATCTCGGGCACGCCCGCGCCGTCGATCTGGGTCACCGTGCCGCGGAAGTACTTGTCCACCAGCTCCCGGGACAGGCCGATGGCCTCGAAGATCTGCGCCCCGCAGTAGGACTGCAGGGTGGAGATCCCCATCTTGGAGAAGACCTTGAACAGGCCCTTGCCCACCGCCTTGATGTAGTGGTGGTGCACCGTGTCCCGGTCCGCCTGCTCGTCGAGCATGCCGCGCTCGAGCATGTCGTCGAGGGTCTCGAAGGCCAGGTAGGGGTGCACGGCGCCGGCGCCGTAGCCGATGAGCAGGGCGAAGTGGGCCACCTCGCGGGCCTCGCCGGTCTCCACCACCAGGCTGGTCTTGGTGCGCAGGCCGGCGCGGATCAGGTGGTGGTGCACCGCGCCCGTGGCCAGCAGGCTGGGGATGGGCGCGCGCTCCGCGTCCACGGTCCAGTCGGAGAGCACCAGCACGGTGGCTCCGCCGCGCACGGCCTCCTCGGCGGCCGCGCAGAGCCGGTCCAGGCCGGTCTGAAGGCCCTCGGGGCCCTCCGCGGCGGGGAAGGTGGCCTCCAGGAGCTCGGTGCGGCAGGCGCTGTCGTCGCAGAAGCGCAGCTTGTCCAGGTCGGCCTGGGTCAGCACCGGCTGCTTGAGCTCCACCCGTCGCGCCTGCTCCGGGGTCTGCTCCAGGAGGTTGCCCTCGGGGCCCAGGTAGGAGACCAGGGACATCACCTGCTCTTCCCGGATGGGGTCGATGGCGGGGTTGGTCACCTGGGCGAACAGCTGCTTGAAGTAGTCGAACAGCAACCGCGGGCGCTCCGAGAGCACCGCGATGGGGGTGTCGTCGCCCATGGAGCCGACGCTCTCGGCGCCGGTGGTGGCCATGGGCTTGAGGAGCATGTTCAGCTCCTCGAAGGTGTAGCCGAAGGCGCGCTGCATCTCGCGCAGGGGCCGGTGCCCCTCACGCTCCGGGCCCTTGGGCTCGGGCATCTCGTCGAGGCGCAGCAGGTTCTCCGCCACCCACTCCTTGTAGGGGGCCTGGGCCAGGGTCTCCTGCTTGAGCTCCAGGTCCGGGATGATGCGGCCGCGCTCGGTGTCCACCATGAAGATCTTGCCCGGGTGCAGGCGCTCCTTGAGGACGATCTTCTCCTCGGGGATGGGCAGCACGCCCACCTCGGAGGCCATTACCACCAGGTCGTCGTCGGTGACCACGTAGCGCGCCGGGCGCAGGCCGTTGCGGTCGAGGGTGGCGCCGATGCGGGTGCCGTCGGTGAAGGCCACGGCGGCGGGGCCGTCCCACGGCTCCATGAGCGTCGCGTGGTACTCGTAGAAGGCCTTCAGGTCCTCGGGCATGAACGGATCCGTGCTCCACGCCTCGGGGATGAGCATCATCATGACGTGGGGCAGGGAGCGGCCCGCCGCGGAGAGCAGCTCGATGGCGGCGTCGAGGCTGGCGGAGTCGGAGAGGCCGTCCTCGATGGTGGGGAACAGCTTCTCCAGGTCGTCGCCGAACGCCTCGGACTCCATGGCCGCCTCGCGGGCGCGCAGCATGTAGTGGTTGCCCTGCACCGTGTTGATCTCGCCGTTGTGGGCGATCGTCCGGAAGGGCTGCGCCAGCGGCCAGGTGGGATGGGTGTTGGTGGAGAAGCGCTGGTGCACCAGGGCCAGCGCGGAGACCATGTCCGGGTCGGAGAGGTCCGGGTAGAAGGCCGGCACCTGCTCCGCCAGCAGCAGGCCCTTGTAGATGAGGGTGCGGCTGGAGAGGCTCGGGATGTAGAAGTGGTTGGCGTACTCCGGATGCTCGTCGGCGATGGCGTGCTCCACCCGCTTGCGCGCCACCAGCAGCTTGAGCTCGAAGCGCTCCCGGGGGGTGTCCTCGCCGCGGCCGATGAAGACCTGCCGGATGGTGGGCAGCATCTCGCGGGCGATGTCGCCGATCTCCTCCGGATGGACCTCCACCTCGCGCCAGCCCAGGACCCGCTGCCCTTCCTCGGCGGCGATCCGCTCCACGGTGGCCATGCACTCGCGAGCCCCGGCGTCGTCGGTGGGCAGGAAGACCAGGCCGGCGCCGTAGTCGGCGGAATCGGCGGGCAGCTCGATGCCGGCCGCCTTGGCCGCCTTCTGCAGGAAGGCGTGCGGTTTCTGGAGGAGGATGCCGGCGCCGTCGCCGGTGTAGGCGTCGGCACCCACCGCGCCCCGGTGAGTCAGGTTGTGCAGGATCTCCAGGCCCTGCTCAACGATCCGGTGCGTGACGCGGCCCTGCATGTCCACCACGAAGCCGACACCGCAGTTGTCCTTGTGCATGCCCGGCTGGTACAGGCCAGGATTGGTCCGATCCGAATGTGGCGCCATGGATATCTATCTCCGCTTTTGGCCCCCGCCCGGGGTCCGGTGCCGCCGTACTAGCCGCGCGGTGCGGTCCCAAGCGAACGTCCGGTGAGAAGCGGGGCGGGCTTCAGACACGGCGAGGCCGAGCGAGCCGCCCGAACCCTCTGGTTCTGGCGAGCGGCCCACCCGGCCCGGTGTTAGGGGTCACGGGCCCAATCTCCACCCGTTGTCAGGTCTCAGTCGAGCCTTAAGAGGCTAGCGTTTTCCTTCTTGCACGACAACCCACGCGGTCCCCTTCATCCTGCCACGAAGGGGTCCTCTCGGCTTGGATTCCCCAGCGGCGGGCCGGTTCGGGGCGCTGGCCCAGCGGAGGGGAGGGGAACGGCGGTTGGGCCGCTCCGGGCGGGCGGAAGCCCCCTTCCGCATAAGGGCGGTTGAAAACCCGTTCGGCATCCCCATCTAGTACCTAGGGTTACCGGCACCCCGAAGGGCCGTGCCGGCGAAACGGGAAGCGGCCGGAATGGCGCGCCCATTCCCGCCCCTTCCCCGGCAGAAACGCACGCAAGCGGAGGGTTCCCATGCGGACCGACAAGCTGACCACCAAATTTCAGCAGGCGCTCCAGGAGGCCCAGAGCATGGCCCTGCAGCACGACAACCAGCAGGTGGAGGCCGTGCACCTGCTGTGCGCCATGCTCGACCAGGAAGGGGGCTCGGCGCGCTCCGTGCTGGCCAAGGCCGGGGTGAAGGTGGACGCCCTGCGCTCGGCCTGCGGGCGCGAGATCGACAAGCTGCCGCAGGTCTCCGGCGGCGAGCCGGGGGAGATCTACGTCTCCCGCGACCTCGGCAATCTCCTGAACGCCGCCGACAAGACCGCCAGCAAGCGGGGCGACTCCTACATCGCCACCGAGCATTTCCTGCTCGCCCTCACCGACGACAAGGGCGCGGCCGGTCAGGCGCTGCGCGACGCCGGCGGGGACAAGCAGTCCCTGGAGAAGGCCGTGGAAGAGGTCACTGGCGGCGAGAAGGTGGACGACCCCAACGCCGAGGACCAGCGCGAGGCGCTGGAGAAGTACACCATCGACCTTACCGAGCGCGCCCAACAGGGCAAGCTCGACCCGGTGATCGGCCGCGACGACGAGATCCGGCGCACCATGCAGGTGCTGCAGCGGCGCACCAAGAACAACCCGGTGCTCATCGGCGAGGCCGGCGTGGGCAAGACCGCCATTGTCGAGGGGCTGGCCCAGCGCATCGTCAACGGCGAGGTGTCCGAGGGCCTGCGCGACAAGCGCGTGCTGTCCCTGGACATGGGCGCGCTTATGGCCGGTGCCAAGTACCGCGGCGACTTCGAGGAGCGGATGAAGAGCGTCCTCCAGGAGATCGAGCAGGAGGAAGGCCAGGTCATCCTGTTCATTGACGAGATCCACACCATGGTGGGCGCCGGCAAGGCCGAGGGCTCCATGGACGCCGGCAACATGCTCAAGCCCGCCCTGGCGCGCGGCGAGCTGCACTGCATCGGCGCCACCACCCTCGACGAGTACCGCGAGAACATCGAGAAGGACGCGGCCCTGGAGCGGCGCTTCCAGAAGGTGATGGTGAACGAGCCCTCCGAGGAGGACACCGTCGCCATCCTGCGCGGCCTGAAGGAGAAGTACGAGGTCCACCACGGCGTCCGCATCACCGACCCGGCCCTGGTGGCGGCGGCGCAGCTGTCGCACCGCTACATCACCGACCGCAAGCTGCCCGACAAGGCCATCGACCTCATCGACGAGGCCGCCTCCCGGCTGCGCATGGAGATCGACTCCAAGCCGGAGGAGATCGACGAGATCGAGCGCCACCTCATGCAGCTCAAGATCGAGCGCGAGGCGCTGAAGAAGGAGTCCGACGAGGCCTCCCAGAAGCGTCTGGCGGACCTCGAGGAGACCATCAGCGAGCAGGAGGCCAAGCTCGCCGAGATCTCCAAGGGCTGGGAGGCCGAAAAGAGCGCCATCCAGGAGCACCAGCACGCCAAGGAGGAGCTGGAGCGCGCCAAGGCCGAGATGCAGCAGGCCCAGCGCGCCGGCGACCTGAACCGCGTCGCCGAGATCCAATACGGCAAGATCCCGGAGCTGGAGAAGAAGGTCGCCGATACCTCCGAGACGCCGCACGACATGCTGCGCGAGGAGGTTACCGACGAGGAGGTGGCCGAGGTGATCTCGCGCTGGACCGGCATCCCGGTCTCCAAGATGCTCGAGGGCGAGCGCGAGAAGCTGCTCAAGATGGAGGATCGCCTCCACGACCGCGTGGTGGGGCAGGAGACGGCCGTCACCTCGGTGGCCGACGCCATCCGGCGCTCGCGCTCCGGGCTCTCCGACCCCAACCGGCCCATCGGCAGCTTCCTGTTCCTCGGCCCCACGGGCGTGGGCAAGACCGAGCTGACCAAGGCCCTCGCGGAGTTCCTGTTCGACTCCCAGGAGGCCCTGGTGCGCATCGACATGTCCGAGTACATGGAGAAGCACTCCGTGGCCCGGCTGATCGGCGCGCCTCCGGGCTACGTGGGCTACGAGGAGGGCGGCTACCTGACGGAGACCGTGCGGCGGCGGCCCTACTCGGTGATCCTGCTCGACGAGATCGAGAAGGCGCACCCGGACGTGTTCAACATCCTGCTGCAGGTGCTCGACGACGGCCGGCTCACCGACGGCCACGGCCGCACCGTGGACTTCCGCAACACGGTGCTGATCATGACCTCCAACCTCGGCTCCGACCGCATCGTCACCATGAGCGGCGAGAGCGAGGAGCGCATCCGCGAGGCGGTCATGGACGTGGTCAAGGACGAGTTCCGGCCCGAGTTCCTCAACCGGGTGGACGAGACCATCGTCTTCCAGCAGCTCGACCAGGCGCAGATCAAGGAGATCGTGCGCATCCAGTCCCAGTACCTGCGCGACCGGCTGCGGGACAAGGACATGGATCTGGAGATCTCCGAGGAGGCCCTGGAGAAGGTGGCCGAGGCGGGCTTCGACCCGGTCTACGGCGCCCGGCCGCTCAAGCGGGTGCTGCAGCAGCGGATCGAGAACCCGCTGGCCAAGGAGATCCTCGCCGGCAACTTCTACCCCGGGGACGTGATCGAGGTGGGCGTGGAAGGCGGCGACTTCGTCTTCCACCGGCGCGAGAACGGCTACGTGCAGGCCGCCTCCGCCTGAGGCCTTCCCCCGCCGCGACGCAAAAACGCCGCCCCAGGCAAGGGGCGGCGTTTTTTTAATTGTGGCTATCCGGTTGGCTCAGGAAAGGATTGTGGGAGCGGCTATCAGCCACGACTTGCCTGAGGGGGGCATAGGTCGCGGCCATTGGCCGCT
>NZ_JBKGZG010000039.1:0-25576 GCF_046545655.1 Thiohalorhabdus sp.
GCGCCACCAGCCCCAGGTTGTAATGGGCGAGGGCCGTGGAGCCCGGATCCTCCAGGAGGCGCTGGAAGGCCCGGCGGGCCTCCGGGTAGCGACCCAGGCGGTAATAGACGGTTCCCAGGTTGTGGTGCAGGGCGGGCTGGTCCAGGCCCGCTTCGCGAGCGGCCTCGAAACGCTCCAGGGCCTTTTCGAGATGGTCGGCCCGGTAGGCGGCGAGGCCTTCCTCGAAGGCCTCGGAGCCGGAAGCGGCAGAGGTGTCGGTGGGGAGCAGAAGGAGGAGAGCCAGAATGCCTGGCAGGAACGGGCGGGCCCGGGTGGCCATGGATGGTCCCCTGTTCTTGCGACTGGGTTTGCGTCGTAAGGCAGCAAGCGGCCCGCCGGACGATCCGGCGGGCCGCTTGCCCGCATTCTAGCCAGCGAAGTGGCCGATGCGTAAGGGTTACCCCTTAAGGGGCCGATAGCGGTTTATCGCACCCCATCCCGGGTTTGCTCCTTGTATTCCTCGGCTTCCTCCTTGAGATCATTGGACCGTGCGGCCTCGCCGGCCTCCTTGTGCTCCTCGCGGAGCTCCTCCTGCTCCCGCTTCATCTCGCGGGCGTTCTCGCGGGCCTCGTCGGAGAGCTCCCGGGCATCCTCGTCCTCGATGCCGCCATCCTGGGCCTTCTCGGCAAGCTCCCGGGCTTCGCCGTCCATGCCCATGCGCTCGCCTTCCTCGGCCCGCTCGCCGTCGCCGTTCTCCCCGCGGGCCCGGGCCTCGTCAGCAGCCTCCTCGGGCAGCTCGATGGAATTGGACACGGAATCGGCCACCTCCTGGCCGGTAGCGCCCTCTTCGACCACGTCCATGGTCACCTCGGCCCCTTCCTCCTGGGCCTGGGCCGGAAGGGCCAGGCCGGCGGCGAGCAGGGCGATGGCGGCGGTCATGGTGGAATTGCGCATGATGTTTCCTCCTTCTTGGGTATGTCGGTGGTTCCCGACGCTGGTCGAATCAGGTTTGCCGCAGGCCCGGGGTTCGGCTGGACTCCGGGGATCCGCGGGGAACAATGCTCAGTTCGAGCCGCTGCTGGCGGTCCCCGTAGCGAACGGCGGCTTTCAGCCGTCCCTCGCGGGCGTCGCGTAGCACCACCGGCAGCTCCAGGAGGTTGGCGCCGGGCTCCAGGTCGGCATGCCAGCGCAGCCGGGCCTGTCCCGGCCGGCCCGCCAGCTCCAACCCCTCCGGGAGCTCAATGGAGAGGTCGGCGCCTTCCACGCGCCGGGAGCTGCGGACCAGCAGTTTGACGGTATCCGCCTCGCCGGGGGTCAGCGCCACGGTGGCCGGACCCTGCTCCGTGGGACCGGGGGCCACGGCGGGCTGGAAGAGCCAGGCCCCCAGGGCCAGCAGCAGGCTGGCGGCCAGCCCCGCCGTGCCGGCCAGGGCGGTGATGCGCCCCCGGTGCCCGCGCTCGGCGCGCTCCCGGGCACCGGCCACCAGATCCCGGGAGGGTCCGGGCACCGGGAGGTCACGGAGGGCTTGGCGCAAAACCTGGGCCTCCGCCAGGCGGTCGGCGCACTCGGCGCAGCCGTCCAGGTGCCCTTCCAGGTCCGCGACGAGGGCCCCGTCGAGGACGCCGTCCAGGTAGTCGTCGATATGGTGCTTGGCGTGCTCGCAGCGCATGGCTTTCACCTCCTTCCCCCTGACACGCCCGCCGGCCTCAAAGGGTTCCATCCTCGGCGAGCAGCTCCCGCAGCCGGGCGCGGGCGCGGTGCAGCCGGGATTTCAGGGTGCCGGCCGGGACTTCCAGCAGGGTCTCCAGCTCGGCGAGGGTGTAGCCCTCCATGTCGTGGAGGGCCACCACGGCGCGGTGGTGGTCCCCGAGCTGGCGCAGGGCGTTCTGCAGGCGGGCCCGGGTATATCGGGCATTGGCCTCCTCTTCGGGACCGGGGGCCTCGCTGGGCATCTGGTCGGAGGGATCGCCCTCCGCTTCCTCCCGGCCCTCCCCGATGGGAACCACACGCCGGCGCCTCCGCTTGCGGTGGCTGTCCACGAACATGCGGTACAGCACCCGGGTGAGCCAAGGGCGGAGGTCTTCCACCGCGGCAAGCTCCCGGGTCCGCGGGTAGAGCTTGACCAACAGGTCCTGGACCAGGTCCTCCGCCTCCTCCCGGCTGCCGGTGAAGCGGAAGGCCAGGCGGTAGAGGACATCCACGTGGGGACGGACCAGGGCGTCGAAGTCCACCGGGTCTCCCCCCATGTCGTTGCTGGGCTTCCGGGCTTTCATACCCCTCCACACGTCTGCCGTCCGGCGATGGTTCCACTTGTCCGGAGGAAAAGGTACATTCGGGGCTCCCGTCCGGGGACAATTCCGCCCCGCTCCCGCATGGTGACAGAGGTCCGCGGCATGTCCGGCATCGCATCGAAAGGAACGACTCCCGTCCAGGAGGCGCCCCTGCGCGCGCTCCTGGACGGCGTCAACCAGGTTCTGCTGGGCAAGGAGGAGGCCGTGCGGCTGGCCGTGACCGGTCTGCTGGCCCGGGGGCACCTCCTCATCGAGGACCTGCCCGGCGTGGGCAAGACCACCCTGGCCCACGCCCTGGCCCGGCTGCTGGGCCTGGACCTGCAGCGCATCCAGTTCACGAGCGACATGCTGCCCGCCGACATCATCGGCGCCTCGGTGTACGAGCGGGCCACCGGCGGCTTCGTGTTCCACCCGGGGCCGCTTTTCGCCCAGATGGTGCTGGCCGACGAGGTGAACCGCGCCACGCCCAAGACCCAGAGCGCCCTGCTGGAGGCCATGGGCGAGGGCCAGGTGACCGTGGAGGGGGAGACCCGGCCCCTGCCGGTGCCCTTCTTCGTCATCGCCACCCAGAATCCCCTGCACCAGATCGGCACCTTTCCCCTGCCCGAGTCCCAGCTGGACCGCTTCCTCATGCGCCTGACCCTGGGCTACCCGGACGTCCGGGCGGAGCGGGAGCTGCTGGAGGGCGAGGACCGCGGGGCGCTGGTCCAGCGCCTGGCGCCCGTCATGGCGCCGGAGGACCTGGCCAGCCTGCAGGAGGCCGTGTCGCGGGTCCACGCCGCCCCGGCGCTTCTGGACTACATCCAGGCCCTGCTGGGGCACACCCGCGAGGGGGGGCGCTTCCGCAGCGGCCTCTCCCCGCGCGCAGGCCTGGCCCTGCTGCGGGCGGCCCAGGCCTGGACCCTGGTGGATGGCCGGGAGGCGGTGCTCCCCGAGGACGTCCAGGCCGTGTTCCCCGCCGTGGCCGGCCATCGGCTCCACCCCGCCGGGAGCGCCGAGGGGCCGTCCGGCGATGCCCACGCCGCCGCCGTCCTGGACGAGGTGGCCATCCCCTGATGCGGATGCCGCGCCTGCTGCGGGGGCTGGTGGACCGCCTGGTGGACCGGCGCATGGGGCTGCAGGGAGCCAGCGTTCGGCTCACCTACCGCCGCATTTTCATCCTTCCCACCCGCGCGGGCATGGGCTTCGCCGCCCTGCTGGGGGCCGTGTGGCTCGCGGGCGTGAACTACGGCAACAGCATGGCCTACCTGCTGGCCTTCCTCCTGGCCGGGACGGCCCACGCCGCCCTGCTCCATACCTTCCGCAACCTGCTCGGCCTGCGCGTATTGGGCGCGGAGGCGGAGCCCGTCTTCGCCGGCGGCGTGGCCCGCTTCCGGGTGCAGCTGCAAGACCCCGACGGGAGGCGCCGGCCGGGACTGTTCCTTCTGCGCGAATCGCGCGAGGGCCGCGCGGTGGACGTTCCGGCCTCCGGCACCGGGGGGCTGGTCCTCGAGGTCCCGGCCCCGGCCCGGGGCTACCTGCCGGTGGGGCGCTTCGTGGTGGGGACCCGTTTCCCCACCCGGCTGTTCCAGGCCTGGTCCTGGGTGCGGCCCGACTGGGGCTGCGTGGTCTATCCCCGCCCGGAGGAAGGCGCCGTGCCGGAGCCCGCGGGTGGATCCGCCGCGACCGGCGAGGCGGAGGAGGGGGCGACGGGCGACGGCGACGAGGACTTCCGCGGCCTGCGCCGCTACCAGGCCGGGGACCCGACGCGGCATGTGGCCTGGCGGCTGGTGGCCCGCGGCCAGGACCCCCACACCAAGGTGTTCGCCGGGGCGGCGGCGAGCCCCGTGTGGCTGGACTGGGCGGCCCTGCCGGGGCTGGATGCGGAGGCCCGACTGGCGCGGCTGACCCGCTGGGTGCTGGACGCCGAGCGCCAGGGCCGCCCCTATGGGCTGCGGCTGCCGGGGGAGGAGATCCCCCCGGGGCGGGGTCCGGACCACCGCCATCGCTGCCTAACCGCCCTGGCGTACCATCCGGCATGAACCGCGCACCGGCCCTATCCACCTCCATGGTTGCCGCCCTGCTGGCGGTGCTGGGCGGGGTGCTGGTACCGCATCTCGCCCACCTGCCCCTGTGGGTGACCGCCGGAGTGGTGGCGGCCGGCCTGCTGCGCTGGCGGATTGCCCGCAAGGGGAGCGGCCTGCCGCCGCGGTGGCTGCTGGCGGGCCTGACCCTGGGGGTGACCGCGGGGATCTGGGCCGCCTTCGGCACCCTGGCCGACCTCTCCGCCGGCGTGGCCCTGCTGGCGGCCATGGGCGGCCTGAAGCTGCTGGAGCTGCGCCGCCGCCGTGACGCCCTGGTGCTCATTTACCTGGGCTTCTTCCTGGTGGGGGCCCAGTTCCTGTTCTCCCAGGCCCCCTGGACCGGTGCCTATCTGTTGGGGGCGGTGTGGGCGCTTACCGCCTTGCTGGTGGCGGCGGGGCGGGACGCGGAGGAAGAGTCCCCGTGGGCCCACGCCGGCCTGGCGGGGCGGCTGGTGGCGCAGGCAGTGCCCGTGGCGGCGGTGCTGTTCCTGTTTTTCCCGCGTCTGGACGGCCCCCTGCTGGGGCTTCCGGAGGAAGGCAGCGCAGTGACCGGGCTCGACGACCGCCTGGCGCCGGGGGCCGTCAGCCGGCTCAGCCGCTCCGACGCGGTGGCGTTCCGGGCCACCTTCGCCGACGCCCCGCCGCCCCCCGGGCAGCGCTACTGGCGCGGTCCGGTGCTGGCCGCCTACGACGGCCGGGAATGGCGCCCTGCGGAGGCTGCGGAGGAACCGCCGGAGCTCGGCGGGGAGGAGGGCGCCGAGCTGGACTACCGGATCCTGCTGGAGCCCCACTCCCGCCGGTGGCTGTTCGCCCTGGACCTGCCGGTCCGGGACGGAGGCGACGCCCGCCGGGATGGCGACGCCGTGCTGCGCACCGAGGACCCGGTGCGGGAGGTGATCCGGTACCGCATGCGGTCCCGCCTCCACGCGGGCCTCGGGGAGGAGCTGGAGGGGGCCGTGCGGGACCGCCATCTCCGTCTACCCGAAGAGGCCCATCCCCGGGCTCGGGAACTGGCCAAGGAATGGGAGGCGGAGGCCGCGGATGCGGAGGAGGTGCTGCAACGGGCCCTGGGCTATCTGCGGCGGCAGGACTTCGCCTACACCCTGAAGCCGCCCGACTACGGGGAGAACTGGGTGGATCGCTTCCTGTTCGAGGAGCGTTCCGGGTTCTGCGGCCACTACGCCGGGGCCTTGGCCTTCCTGATGCGGGCGGCGGGGGTGCCCGCCCGGGTGGTGACGGGCTATCTGGGCGGCGAGCCCAATCCGGCCGGAGACTACCTGATCGTCCGCCAGTCCGACGCCCATGCCTGGACCGAGGTGTGGCTGCCGGAGGAGGGCTGGGTGCGGGTGGACCCCACGGGGGCAGTGGCCCCCGACCGGGCCGAGGAAGGCCTGGGGGAGTCGGTGCCCGAGGAGGATCCGGTGCCTTCCATGGCCCGTTCGGAAGGAAGCTGGCTGCGGGATGTCCGGTTCCGCATCGACGCCCTGGAGACCGCCTGGAACCGTTGGGTGCTGGGCTACGACGCCCAGGTTCAGCGGGACGTGCTGGGGAGTGTGGGGCTCGGCGACTGGCCGCGCATGGTGGCCGGTCTCGCCGCGGGCCTGGCCCTGGCCGGGGGGCTGGTGGCCGGCCTGGTGCTGTGGCGGGGGCGCACCCGTCGGGATCCGGCGGTGGCCGCCTTCGCCCGCCTGGAGCGCAAGCTGGCCCGGGCCGGGGTCCGGCGCGGACGGGCGGAGGGGCCGGCGGCCTTCGGCGAGCGCGCCGCCGCGGCCCTGCCGGACCAGGCCGAGGCGGTCCGCCGGGCCGTTTCCGCCTACATCCGGCTGCGGTATACGCCGGAGGGCCCCGAAGGGGGCCTGCGGGAGCTGCGGCGGAGGGTGGCGGAGGTTCGGGGGCCCTGGAAGCGGCAGGCAGCCGGGAGGGACACGAGCGGTCCCTGAACCGGCTCACTCCGGCAGGCGGTCGTCCTCCTCGCCGGCGAGGATGGCCTTGGCGCGCTCCAGCAGCCCGGGGGCGGGCTCCCGGCGCAGGGTGGCATCCCACTGCGGGAACAGGTTCTGCTCCTCCCGCCCCTCGTGCTTGGCCAGGCTGCCTGAGAGGATTCCCATGAGGGCCGCAACCATGGAGGCGTCGGCCGCCTCGCCCAGGCTGGCCATCTCCCGGATCTCCGCCACCTCCTTCAGGATGTTGTCGTGCTCGTGGAGCATGGTGTTGGTTGGGTCGCCCTGGGGGCGCTCCTCCGGGATGCCGAAGTGGGGGGCGAGGACGTCGTTCTCGCAGTAGATGTGGCGGCGCAGGCCCTGGTAGGCGGAGTCCAGCAGGGGCAGGGCAGCGTCCACCTCGCCCTTGTTGGCGTGCTGGAGGGCGATGGCGATCATGCGGTCGAGGCGCTCGTGGTCCCGGGAGAGCAGGTCGGTGAGGGAGTCGGGCTCCACGGACTCCCGGTCCACCACCCGGACCCGCCATGTGCCGTTGTCGGCCTCTTCGATCTCCCAATGGAAGCGGTTGCGCATCATGAGCGCCACCGCCTGCATGAGCAGGGTGGGCTCCTCGGCGAAGAGGAGGTCCAGGGTCTGCCCTTCCTCCCGCTGCTGGACGCCGGCCAGGGCCGCCATGCGCGGTCGCGGCTCATCGCGGAGGTCCAGGGTATGGGGCTGATCGGCTGCGGTCATGGTCTCTCGCTCCGTTTCGGTCTACCCTTGCGTCCCGTGAACAGGATCCCGCCTTGCCGGAGGCCGACCGCCTCCCCGGGAAGTGCGGTTTAGCCTACCCCGACCCATCCAGAGAGCAAAGCCATGGCTGACGATTACCGCCCGGCCCTCGCCGACTATTTCGACCAGCTGGAGGCGAAGTACGCCGACGGCAACGGCGACTTCTCCTTCGACGCCCTTAGCGACGAGGAGCTTCTGGAAGTGGAGCGCCTGGGGCGGCACGCCATCTACGAGGACCCCCAGGTGACCGCCCAGGAGAAAATCAACCTCAAGCCGCTGCTCCTGCTGGTGGAGAAACAGCGGGAGAAGCGGGGTCTTCCCACCCCGGACGCCTGATTCCGCCCGTTCCCTCAAGTTCCCGGCGTCGTTGACCGCGAACGAGGAGGCCCGGGAGCGGATGCGCCAGCCTGCGGAGGCGATGGGGCGGATTCGCCGGGAGCAGTCCTCCTGGCCTTTCGCCCCGGGCCCGCCGTGACCCGCCGCCCACGGACGCTGGCTCCCCGCCTAGTCGGGAGGATCGGTTCCCGGCCTGCCTCCCGGTCGGGCCTTCCGGGGTGTCCCGGACGGGGCCCGATTTCGGTTTCCGGCTGGGCGTGGTCCAATGGTTCTGAGGCCCGCGTCCGGATGATCCCACCCCTTTGGTTTCCCATCCGTTCGGGGTACCTTGTCCCGCTTTCCACGCAACCGGAAACGGGAGGACGGCAGCATGGTGGTCCAGGAGCTCCTGACCGTCGCCACGGAAGGGCGGGGTACCTACGAGATCACCGGCCGCATCCAGGAAGTGGTGCGGAATGCCGGGTGCCGGGTGGGCACCTGCCACGTCTTCCAGCACCACACCAGCGCCTCCCTCATCGTCACGGAGAACGCCGACCCCACCGTGCGCCGGGATCTGGAGACCATCGCCGAGCGCCTGGCCCCGGACGGCGACCCGGCCTACCGCCACGACCTGGAGGGCGCCGACGACATGGCGGCCCACATCCGCAGCGTCCTCACCAGCACGGAGGTCACCCTGCCGGTTTCCGAGGGTCGCTGCGTGCTCGGTACCTGGCAGGGGGTCTACCTCTGGGAGCATCGCTACGCCGGCTTCCGGCGCCGGGTGACGGTGACGGTGCAGGGCGAATAAGCAACAGGAAGGGATTCCCCATGGCCGATAGTCGACAGCAGCAGTCTCCCCGGCCCGTGCGCCTGGCGGACTACACCCCGCCCGCTTACCTGGTGGACACCGTGCAGCTGCGCTTCGAGCTGGGGGAGGAGTGGACCACGGTGAGCTCCCGTCTGACCGTGCGGGCCAACCCCGAGCGCATGGAGCCCGGGCCGCTGGTCCTGGACGGCCGCGAGCTGGAGCTGCTGGAGGTGGCCGTGGACGGCCGGCCCCTGGAGGAGGGGGAGTACGCCCTGGAGGCCGAGTCGCTGACCCTGCCCGGAGTCCCCGAGCGGTTCACCCTGGAGGTGGCCACCCGCATCCGGCCACAGGAGAATACCGCCCTGGAGGGCCTCTACAAGTCCAGCGGCACCTTCTGCACCCAGTGCGAGCCGGAGGGGTTCCGGCGCATCACGTACTTTCCGGACCGCAGCGACGTCATGGCCCGGTATACCACCACCATCGTGGCCGATAAGGGGCGCTACCCGGTGCTGCTGTCCAACGGCAACCGCCTCGGCGCCGGCACCCTGCCCGACGGCCGGCACTGGGTGCAGTGGGAGGACCCCTTCCCCAAGCCCTCCTACCTGTTCGCCCTGGTGGCCGGCGACCTGGCCCGGGTGGCCGACTCCTTCACCACCATGAGCGGCCGGCAGGTGGCCCTGCACATCTACGTGGAGCACGGCAACGAGGACAAGGTGGACCACGCCATGCGCTCCCTGAAGGAGGCCATGGCCTGGGACGAGGCCACCTACGGCCGGGAGTGCGATCTGGACGTCTACCAGATCGTGGCGGTGGAGGACTTCAACATGGGGGCCATGGAGAACAAGGGCCTCAACATCTTCAACACCAGCGCCATCCTGGCCAGGCCCGAGACCGCCACCGACGCCGATTTCCAGCGCATCGAGGCCATCATCGGCCACGAGTACTTCCACAACTGGTCGGGCAACCGGGTCACCCTGCGCGACTGGTTCCAGCTCTCCCTCAAGGAGGGCTTCACCGTCTTCCGCGAGCAGCACTTCTCCGCCGACCGCTACTCGGCCCCGGTGCAGCGCATCGAGGACGTGCGCCGGCTGCGCACCGCCCAGTTCCCCGAGGACGACGGCCCCACCGCCCATCCGGTGCGGCCGGATTCCTACATCGAGATCAGCAACTTCTACACCCCCACCGTGTATGAGAAGGGCGCGGAGGTGGTGCGCATGATGTACCACCTGCTCGGCCCGGAGGACTTCCGGCGCGGCACCGACCGCTTCTTCGCCCGCCACGACGGGCAGGCGGTGACCACGGAGGATTTCGTGCGCGCCCTGGAGGAGGCCAGCGACCGGGATCTCAGCCAGTTCCGGCTGTGGTACACCCAGGCCGGTACCCCGCGCCTGTTCGTGGACGCCGAGCACGATCCGGGGGCGGCCACCTACACCTTGCGCATCCGCCAGGAGGTTCCCGAGACGCCGGGGCAGCCCCACAAGCGGCCCATGCACATCCCGGTGGCGGTGGGCCTGCTGGACCGGGCGGGCAACGGCCTGCCGCTGCGGCTGGAGGGCGAGGAGCCCGGCGGCACCACCCGGGTGCTGGAGCTGCGGGAGGAGGAGCAGGCCTTCACCTTCACCGGCGTGGGGGAGGAGCCCGTGCCCTCCCTGCTGCGGGGCTTCTCCGCCCCGGTGCGCCTGGAGCACGACCACCGGGACGAGGATCTGGCCTTCCTGCTGGCCCGGGACGAGGACCTGTTCAACCGCTGGGAGGCGGGCCAGGAGCTGGCCTGCCGGAGCCTCTTCCGCGGGGTGGCCGCCTACCAGGCCGGCGAGGAGATGCGCCTGGACGACACCCTGGTGGAGGCCTTCGGCGCCCTGCTGCGCGGGGACGCCGGGGACAAGGCCCTGGTGGCCGAGGCCCTGACCCAGCCCGACGAGGGCTATCTGGCCGATCTGATGGACTGGCCGGTGGACCCGGAGGCCATCCACCAGGCCCGGCGCTTCACCCGCGCCGGGCTGGCCCGGGCCCTGGGTGACGATTTTCTTTACACCTACCGGGCCAACCGCGAGGCGGGGGAGTACCACCCCGAGCCGGAAGCCATCGCCCGCCGGCGCCTCAAGAACCTGTCGCTGGCCTACCTGGTGGCGGGGGGCGTTGAGGAGGGTGTCGAGGCTGCCCGCGGGCAGCTCCGGGAGGCCACCAACATGACCGACCGCCTCGGGGCCCTGCGGCCCATGGTGGCGGAGGACGTCCCCGGTACCGCCGAGGCCCTGGAGGCCTTCTATGTCGAGTGGCAGGACGAGCCGGAGGTGGTGGACAAGTGGTTCGCCATCCAGGCCACGTCCCCCCATTACGGCACCCTTCCGGGGATCCGTCGCCTGCTGGAGCACCCCGCCTTCAACTTCAAGAACCCCAACAAGGTGCGGGCGGTGCTGGGCGCCTTCGCCCGCGGCAATCCTTACCGGTTCCATGCCCCGGACGGCGAGGCTTACGCCTTCTTCGCCGATCAGGTGCTGCGCCTGGACCGCATCAACCCGCAGATGGCCGCCGCCCTGGCCCGGGCCTTCAGCCGCTACCGGCGCTACGACCAGGCTCGGCAGCGGCTCATGCGCGAGCAGCTGGAGCGCATCCGTCAGGATCCGCAGCTCTCCCGCGACACCTTCGAGATCGTTACCAAGAGCCTGGGCGCCGAGGAGGGGGGCTGAGCCAACCGGTGGCCCCCAGAGGTGTCGAAAAACTTAACGGTCCCCGCCCCGGCCTCCCGGGAAAGAGGCGGGGTTTTCCCTCACGAGCACCCTCGGCGACCGTGCCGCCGCCCCGGGCCCGTGGGCCCTTGAAGCCGTAGCCAATTCCGTTTCCCCCTGCCAAGCATTCCCTCCCTCCCACTCCCGGATCCCGCATCCAAGGCCTTTCCGGTCCCTCCTTCCCTAGGGGACATTACGGATGCCTGGTACGAACTGTTCGTGTCGAAAAAATTGACTCCCGGCCCCGGTCGGTCCCGCCCACGCCACGAAGCCGCGGACGCAGCCCGTTGTAATCCCCGGGCACTTGCCACCTGGCACGACCTTGGCAAGGGATGGGGAAACGGGGGGCGATCCGACCCCTCTACGGCATTGCAACCGCGACCAAGGGGAATTCCAGTCATGCAAGCCAATCGCAGCCTAGCCCTGGTAGCCGCCCTGCTGATCGGCTCCGCCGGGGCCGTCCAGGCCGAGATGCATGAAGAGGGCCATGCGGGCGGAACCGAGAAGTTCGAGAAGTACGACAAGGACGGGGACGGCAAGATCAGCATGGAAGAGGCCAAGGAGGCCGGTTCCGAGAAGCTGTCCGAGAATTTCGAGTCCTACGATCAGGACGGTGATAACGCCCTGGATCAGGGCGAGTTCGCCCGCTTCGAATCGGAAGAAACCGGCGAAGCGGAAGGCGGCAAGGAAGGCCATGAAGGCGGTGGCATGGAACAGGACGGCGGCGGTATGTAGGTGTTCCGTTCGTCTGTTGCGGCGGGGCCCCGTGGCCCCGCCGCTTTTTTGCACACATCCGCAGAGGTGTTTGGTATGGATCGGAAACGAAGCCTCGCCCTGGTGGCGGGCCTTCTCGTTGGCGCCTACGGCACGGCGCTTTCGGCGGGGCAGGATATCCAGTTCGAGCGCTACGATCGGGACGGGGACGGGGTGATCAGCCTGGACGAGGCCAAGGCGGCGGATTACGAGGTTCTGTCCGAACGTTTCGAGGCCTACGACGAGAACGGTGATGGTGCCCTTACCCCGGGGGAGTTCGCCCGCTTCGAGGAGACCCGGAAGCTCGACTTCGACGATTACGACGTCGACGGGGATGGGGACATCAGCGCCGCCGAGGCGGAGGAGTACGGGCCCGAGGAGCTGTCCGGCAACTTCGAGGAGTACGACCGGGACGAGAATCAGACCCTCGACCGGGACGAGTTCGCACAGTTCGAAAACGACTACGCCGAGCAGGTGGCGGAAGGCGACCGGCTTGAGCGCTACGATACCAACGGCGACGGGGTCGTGAGCATGGAGGAGGCCCGGGAAGGCCCCGCCCTGCTCTCCGAGCAGTTCGAAGAGTACGACGTGGACAACGACGGCAACCTCGACGAGGGGGAGTTCGCCCGTTTCGAGGCCGACCACGGCGGCAAGGACCTGGAGCGCAAGCGGGAGCGCCAGACCGACGGCATGGATTAGCGGCCGGCTGTCGCCGGCCCAAGAGCGGTGCAGCGCCGGGGGCCCTTGCTCCCGGCGTTCTTATGTCCAGCCCGCGGTGTGAAGAGCCGGGGGCTCTAGGGGCGCGGAAGCTCCCCCTCACCGGCGTCGGCGGAGGCCAGCGCCCCCTTCCCGGGCACCCGGGCGGTATGGCGGTCGCACTGGCCGAGCTGCAGGGTGGGCGGGTCCATGGAGATCCGGATGGAGCCGGCCCGGCGCAGGGCGCTCAGGCCGAGGATGGGACGTGAGCTGTCGGGGAACACGGCCGCCTCCACGCCGTTCAGGAAGCAGTCCTCGCCGATTCGCACCCGATCGATCCGGTAGACCGGCACCACCTTGCGGCTGCCGTCCGCCATGCGCCCGGCCAGGTTCTTGACGAAGGTGGCCTGCTCCCGGTCCTGGAGGTCGCGCAGGGTGGACTCACGGATGGCCATGTGGCTGGAGCCCGTGTCCACCAGGAACTCCGCCGACCGGGACCCGCCCAGCTCCACGGGGACGTAGAAGGTGTCGGAGCCCTTTTTCTCCATGGGGATCCGGGCATCGGTGGCCTTCGCAACGGGGGCGGCCAGCAGCAGGCCGAGGGCGATGGGGGCGAAACGCGAAAGGAGCATGATTCCGGGGCACCCTGGTTTAAGAAGTGAGCGCATACTACCACTGCGATTCGGGGGTGCCTAGGGTTCTCCCGGGATCTCCTAGGGAATGTCCGGATGCCGCTAGTGCCGGGCGAAGGAGCGGCCAGGGGGCGTCGAACGGGTTCGGCCGCTCCCCCGGCGGCCTATCGTCGGCGCCCGCGCGCATCCCGCCGGGCCTCGGTGGGGAGGTCCTCGCCCCGGTGGCGGGCGCGGATGCGCGGGGAGTTCTTAACGGGGTTGCTGAAGGCCACCTTGCCGTGCAGCACGCAGCCCTTCATGCCCGGATCGCAGGCGCGGTCCTTCACGCGCCGGCAGCGGCCAGCGGATTCATGCGGGCATCCCCAGCTTCCCATGGGATCCTCCAAGGTGGGAAAGTCCGCAATCATTTTGCAGGATAAACCGCCGGCCGTCAGGGGACCGGAGCCGGCGGAATCAGGCGCCGAGGGGATCGGTCTCGAAGCTTGCCTCGCCGGTGGCCCGGTCGATGGTGATACGGAGGAAGCCGTCCGCGGGCACCGTGTGGGCCTGGTCGGCGCAGTAGGAAGGGACGCGGCCGGTGAAGGAGACGAAGGCCTTCACCCGGAGGTTGCCGGCGGACTCCTCCAGCTGATGGACGGAGAGGCGCAGGTCCACGTCGAAGCCGGGCCAGGCCTCCAGGGGGCAGAATTCCTCCAGCGGCACCCCCCAGTTGTTGCGCAGGAGCTCCTCCCGCAGGGTCTCCTCGAAGGCGGGCGTTCCCGCCGCCCGCAGGCTTTCCCGCAGATGCACCGGTTCGCTCATGGCTCCCTCCACGCAATTTCCGAGCGATCCACTAGGGATTAAGGAAATAATGTAAATGGGATGCCATTTTGGGTCCAGCCGGCTTTTCCCCGATGGAACCTGCTTCCCGCCGGGGAGTTTGGGCGGTGCTCCCGCCCCGGTTAGAATCATGGCGGTGCCCCCCGGTTTCTGCCCGGGGGACTCCGACCCCGCGGGCGCAAGCCCCGGTGCAGGCCACCACCCTCGCGCCCATGGGCGCGAACCCGGTAACAGTGTCCATTCCCCTTTCATGCATGCAGCCATCCCGGCTCCGGGGAGCCGTCCCGGCGGCCCCGGACGGTCGTTCACCCCTTGCCGCGGACCGGATGCAGGAGAACGTGCGTGCCCTATAAGAAGATCGGCGACCACGGAATTATCGGCAACGGCGCCACCATCGCCCTGGTGGGGCTGGACGGGGCCGTGGACTGGATGTGCAGCCCCACCATGGATTCGCCCTCGGTGTTTGGCGCCATCCTCGATGACCGTAAGGGCGGGCGCTTCGCCGTCACCCCCGAGGCCTCCTGGGACTCGGCCCAGCACTATTTCCGCGAGACCAACGTGCTACAGACCCTGTTCCGCACCGCCGAGGGGGAGGCCGAGGTGGTGGACTTCATGCCCGCCGGGGAGGAGGCCCGGAGGCTGGCCGGCGGGCGGGACCACCTGATCCGCCGGATCACGGCGCTTTCGGGGGAAATGGCCCTGGCGGTGGAGTGCAGCCCGCGCCCCGACTACGCCCGGGAGCACCCCGAGCGGGAGTACCTGGACGAGCGCCGCTGGCGGATCCCGGACGGGGAGGCCTTCCATGTTTTCTCCGCCACCGTGCCGCTGGATTGGGAGGGGGATCGCGCCCGGATTCGCCTGCGGGCCGGGGAACGGGTGTTCCTGTGCTTCAGCCGCGGTGGAGAAGGTCTGGCCCAATCGGGGGTGGAGAACCTGCAGGCGGTGCTGGAGGCCACCCACCGGTACTGGCTGGATTGGTCGCACACGGAGGAGGTGACCCGGTATCCGGCGGAGCGCTTCTGGCGCGAGAGCCTGGACCGGGCGGCGCTCGTCCTGAAGCTCCTGCAGTTCGAGGACACCGGCGCCATCGCCGCCGGGGCCACCACCTCCCTGCCCACCATCCTCTACGGCGAGCGCAACTGGGACTACCGCTTCAGCTGGATCCGGGACACCGCCATGACCCTGGCGGCGCTGTTCGAGCTGGGGCACTCCGAGGAGGTCACCCGCTACCTGGACTGGCTGAAGGAGCTGTGCGCCCATGAGCCTCCGGGGCGTCTGCAGATCATCTACCAGCTCACCAAGGCCGAGCCGCCCGGCGGCGAGACCCGGCTGGAGCACCTGGAGGGCTACAAGGGCAGCTATCCCGCCCACATCGGCCAGTACAACGTGGGCCAGCACCAGCACGACATCTACGGCGAGCTTCTGGAGACCATCTTCGCCGTGTCCCGCTACGTGGGGAAGATCGACATGGAGCACTGGGAGTACCTGCGCCCCATGGTGGACACGGTGTGCGGGATCTGGCGCGACGCGGACTCGGGCATCTGGGAGATGCGCACCGGGCCCCACCACTACGTCCATTCCAAGCTCATGTGCTGGGTGGCCCTGGACCGGGGCATCAAGGTGGCCGAGCACTACGGCCTGCCCGGCGATCTGGAGCGCTGGCGGGCGGAGCGCGCCGCCGTGCGCGCCGACATTCTCGAGCGCGGCTACCGGGACGACCTGGGCAGCTTCACCCAGCACTACGACACCGACGCCGTGGACGCCTCCCTGCTCATGATCCCCATCGTGGGGTTTTTGCCGGCGGACGACCCCCGGGTGGCGGGCACCATCGCCCGCATCGAGGAGGAGCTGCTGGTGGACGGGACCATGCTGCGCTACCGCATGGACGACGGCCTGCCCGGGCAGGAGCACGGCTTCATGATCTGTCTGTTCTGGTACGTGGACTGCCTGATCCTGCAGGGCCGGCTCAACGAGGCGGGCGCGCATCTGCGGCGCATCGACCGCTTTTCCAACCACCTGGGGCTGTTCGGCGAGCAGTACGACCCGCGCTACAAGGAGATCACGGGCAACATCCCGCAGGCCTACTCCCACATCGGCTTCGCCGTAACCGCCATCCGCTACCTGAACGCGCGCCGTACCCAGAACCCCCGGCCCCACCGGCTGGGCTGGGGGTCCCGCCTGGGCCTCCTGGCCCGGCCGCGGCTGCTCAATCCGGAGGCGCCCGTGGGGCAGCTCCGCGAGAACCCGGCGGAGGAGCTCAAGCGGGCGGTGAACACGGTGCGCGGCCACTTCTACGACGGCCACCGCCAGCGGGTGGATTACCACCTGGTGCGGGGCTCCGGCTACTACCGCCGCTTCCGGGAGGTGGCGGCGGACCTGGCCGCCTTCGACCCCGGCAGCCTTGCCACCGACGCCGAGCGCATGGCCTTCTGGATCAACGTCTACAACGCCATCGTCATCCACGGCGTCATCGAGCTGGGGATCCGGGACACCATCCGGGAGGTGCCCTGGTTCTTCCGCGGGGTGCGCTACCGGGTGGGGGAGCACACCTTCACCCCCAACGAGATCGAGCACGGCATCCTGCGCGGCAACCGCCGGGCCCCCTGGCGCCTGCGGCGGGCCTTCGGGCCGGGCGACCCCCGCCGGGAGCTGGCCGTGCGGGAGCCCGACTTCCGCGTCCACTTCGCCCTGGTGTGCGGCAGCCGCTCGTGCCCTCCGGTGGAGGTGTTCGAGGCCGATGGCCTGGAGGAGCAGCTGGAAACGGCGGCCAAGATCTTCCTGAACGCCACCACCCGGGTGCGACCGGAGCGGGAGACGGTGGGGGTGTCCCGCCTTTTCTGGTGGTACCGGAACGACTTCCCCGCCGAGGACGCGGAGCTGGTCCGCTACATCGCCCGGCGGCTGTTCGATCGCGAGCTGGGCACGTGGATGGAAAAACGGGCGGATTCCATGCAGTTACGCTATCTGCCCTACGACTGGCGGCTGAACGAGTCCTAGATAAGGTATGGAAATATAATTAAATAAAAATATAATGACGCGCCTTTTGGCCCGGTTCCAGACGTGCCGGGCGCGAAAGCGTCCCCCAAGGATCCCGTAACAACGGGCCCTCGGGGTCCACCAGAAGGAGCTTCAACCATGGCCAAATCCTACGCCGGCAAGGCCCTGACGGGCCTCGGCTTGCTTACCCTTCCGTGGGGCGTCCTGGCCAGTGACTTGGGCGAAACCATCGCCCAGGAAGGGAATGACCAGGGTGCCCAGGCCTGCGTTTCGTGCCACGGCGCGGATGGCAGCGGCAACGCCTCGTCGGGCTTCCCCCGGCTGGCGGGGCTCGACGCCTCTTACCTCGCCAAGCAGCTGGGGGACTTCCAGTCCGACGCCCGGAACGAGCCGGTCATGAACCCCATCGCCCAGGGGCTGTCCGCCGAGGAGATCGAGGCCGTGGCCGAGTATTACGGGGACATGCCGGCCCCCGAGAGCGCCGACTCCGGCACCGACGCCTCCGAGGAGCAGCTGGCGGGGGGCGAGGCCATTGCCGAGCGCGGCCTGTGGGACAAGGGCGTGCCCGCCTGCACCAGCTGCCACGGCCCCGATGGCCAAGGCGTCGGCGACGCCTTCCCCGCCATCGCCGGGCAGCACGCCGGCTACATCACCAGCCAGATCGAGGCCTGGCAATCCGGCAAGCGCTCCAACGACCCCAACCGGCTGATGGCCGAGGTGGCGGAGCGCATGACCGAAGAGGAAGCCGAGGCGGCGGCGGCGTATTTCGCCTCCCTTCCCGCCCCGGGCTCCCAGGAATAACCCGCAGCCAGGCAAGGAGAGAACAGCAATGGAGAGGACCCATAAGGAGCGAAGCCAGTCCGGTCTGGTGGGCGCGGGCCTGCTGACGGCATTCCTGATGGCGGGAGCCGCCGCCGCCGAAGACGACCTGGACGCCCAGGTGGAGCTGGAGCAGTCCCCCGCCGCCGGCGAGGAGGGGTACCACCAGCCGCCCGCCATCGCCGACATCCCCGACGACCAGTTCGGCGAGGCGGTGCGCCGCGGCATGAAGGCCTTCAACAACACCCTGGAATACGCCGGCGAGTACGTGGGCAACGGCCAGAACTGCTCCAACTGCCACCTCGGCAACGGCACGGTGGCCAACTCCGCGCCGCTGTGGGGCGCCTGGCCCGTCTACCCCAAGTACCGGGGCAAGAACGACCACGTGAACACCATGGATGAGCGCATCCGCGGCTGCTTCACCTACTCCATGAACGCGGGGAGCTCCGAGGCCGGCGGGCCGCCCGAGCCGGACAGCCAGATCCTCAAGGACATGCAGGCCTACATGTTCTGGCAGGCGAAGGGCGCGCCGGTGGGCGAGAACATACCGGGCCGGGGCTACAAGGAGGTGCCCGAGCCCGAGGACGGCTACAGCGTCGAGCGCGGCGAGCAAGTGTACGACGAGCAGTGCGCCATCTGCCACGGCGACGACGGCGAGGGCGAGTTCACCGAGTCCGGCGAGCAGGTCTTTCCCGCCCTGTGGGGCCCCAAGGCCTACAACTGGGGCGCCGGCATGCACCGGGTGAACACCGCCGCGTCGTTCATCAAGTACAACATGCCGCTGGGCAAGGCCAATCCGGCCAAGCTGGAGGGCGCCCTGAGCGACCAGGAGGCCTGGGACGTGGCCGCCTACATCAATAGCCACGAGCGCCCGCAGGACCCCCGCTTCGAGGGCTCCATCGGTGAGGCCGGGAAGAACTGGCACGAGCACGAGTGCCTCTACGGCAGCGAGGTTCGCGGCTCCAGGCTGGGCGAGGGCCTGGAGTAGCCCGGAGCTCTTCCGGTCCTGTCGCGCATAAGGGCGCCCTCCGGGGCGCCCTTTTTCGTGGTGGCTGCGTCCTACTTCCGGGGTACCGGTAGCGGCCCGTGGGCCAGCTCCGGGATGCGCTCCGGGGGCACCGGCGGGCTGAAGCCGAAGCCTTGCACTTCATGGCAGCCCATGGAGTGGAGGGCGGCAGCCTGGACGCGGGTCTCCACGCCCTCGGCGATCGTGCCCATGCCCAGCGGCCGGGCCAGGTTGACGATAGCTCGCACCAGCTCGGCGGTGTCGCCCAGGGAGATCTCCCGCACGAAGGCGCGGTCGATCTTGAGGGTGTCCATGGGGAAGCGCCGCAGATAGCTCAGGGCGCTGTACCCGGTGCCGAAATCGTCCAAGGCCAGGCGGATGCCCCGGTCGTTCAGGGCCTGCAGGACGACGCCCACCTCCGGGATCTCCTCCATGAACAGGCTCTCGGTGATCTCCAGCTGGAGGCGGTCGGCGGGCAACCGGGTGCGGCTCAAGATCGCGGCCACCCGATCCACCAGGTTGCCCTGCAGGAATTGGCGGGCGGACAGGTTCACGCTCAGCTTGAAGGGGGGAAGGCCCGCGTTCACCCAGGTCCGGGCCTGGGCGCAAGCCGTCTCCAACGCCCATTCTCCCACCCGGTCGATGAGGCCCATCTCCTCCAGCAGGGGGATGAATTCGCTCGGGGGGACGGTCCCCCGCTCGGGGTGGCTCCAGCGAAGCAGGGCTTCCACACCCATCATGCACCCCCGCCCCAGGTGGTACTGGGGCTGATAGAGGAGGTACAGCTCGCCCCGGTCGAGGGCCTGGCGGAGCTCGGCCTCCAGCCCCAGGTGTCGGGCCGTGGGGCCCTCCAGGGAGGGAGAGAAAACGGCATAGTTGTCCCGGCCCCGGGCCTTGGCACTTTGAAGGGCTTGGTCGGCCTGCCGCAGCAGCCTGCCGGGGGTCGGGGCGTGGCGGGGGAACAGGCTGAAGCCCGCATTGGCGGTCACGTAGAGCTGATGGCCGTCGATGCAGAAGGGCTCGGAGAGAGTGTCGAGGATCTGCCGGGCCAGGGGGTGAAGCTGGTCCGCCCCTGCCAGGTCCTCGAGCAGCAGGGCGAACTGGTCGCCGCTGAATCGGGCCACGGTGCTGCCTTGCGGGACGCTGGCCCGGAAGCGGGTTGCCACCTCCCGCAGGAGCCGGTCGCCCACCTCGTGCCCCAGGGAGTCGTTGATGCGGGTGAAGCGGTCCAGGTCCACCAGGGCCACGGCCAGCTCCCGGTGGGCCGCCCGCTCACGGCACAGGGCCCCCTCCAGACGGTCGTTGAACAGGTGGCGATTGGGCAGCCGGGTGAGGGGGTCGAAATGGGCCAGGAATTGGGCGCGGTCCTCCGCCTCCTTCAGGCGGGTCACGTCCTGGACCACCCCGATGACCCGGGTCGGCCCCTCCGCGCCGCCTTCCACTCGGGCCCGGCTGAACACCACCCGTTCCCCCTCGGTGGGATGGAGGAGGCGGAATTCCAGCTCGTATACGCCGCCCGGCTCCAGGGGGCGGCGCAGGGCGTTCCCCACCAGGGGGCGGTCCGCGGGGGGCACCCGCCGCAGCAGGGCCCTGGCGTTCGGCGCGGTGCCGGGGTCGATCCCCAGGATGCGGTAGGTCTCCTCCGCCCAGAAGAAGCGACCCGATTCCGGGTGGCGCTCCCAGGTCCCCACCTGGGCGAGCCGCTGGGCTTCCCGCAGCCGGCTCTCCATGGCAAGGCGCTCGGTAACGTCCCGGCCGGTGGCCACAAGGTGGTGGATCCGGCCTTGGCCGTCAGTGACGGGGGTGATGGTCTCCTCCACGTGGAAGAGCTCCCCGTTGCGGCGCCGGTTGGTGAAGGTATTGCGGTAAACGGCCCCCGCGGTGACGGTCTCCCAGAGATCCCGGTAGCGCTCCGGCCCGTGGACCCCGGAGGTGAGCAGGGCGCCGATGGAGGCGCCCACGGCCTCCTCCCGGGGGTAGCCGGTGGTCCGCACGAAGGCCGGGTTGACGTATTCGATCCGCCCGTGCGGGTCGGTGATCCAGACCATGTCCCCGGACTGCTCGAGGGCCGAGGAGAGCTTGTTCATTTCGGCCTCGATCCGCTTGGCGGCGGTGATGTCCCGTGCCACGGTGGAGTAGTGGGTGAGGCATCCGGTCTCGTCCCGATGGGCGAGGATGGTCTGGGAAACGGGGACCTCCTCCCCCGAGGCGGTGAGGAAGGCCGACTCCCCCTCCCAGCAGCCCTCCTGCTCGGCGCGTGGCAGGGCCTCCTCCAGGATCCGCTCCCGGGCCCACGGGGCCAGGGCGTCCCGGAGGTGGGGCGGGTTCTCGGCCTCTCCGGGCTCCCTGCCGAGCATCCGCCACCCCCCGGCGTTGCGGTACAGGACGCGGCCGTCGGGGTCGGCGATGCCCACAAAGTCGGGGGTGGCCTCCAGGACCCCCACCAGGCGCTCGCGCTCCCGCCGCCACTGCTGGCGCGCCCGCAGGGTCCGGATGCCGTGGGCGAGGTCCTCGGCGAGCTGATGGAGGAGGTGGGTTTCCTCCTCGTCGAAGGCATCGGGGACACCCGCGTAGATGGCCAGCACCGCGAAGGGTGTGTCCCTGTCCGCCATCATGGGGAGGGCGAGGACGGACTCGTAGCCCCGCTCCCGGGCGGCCTCCTGCCAGGGGCGGAAGGTGGGAGAGTCCTGGGTCGTGCGCTCCAGCACGGGCTGCCCATGGCGCAAGGCCCGCCCCACGGGGCCCTGGCCATGAACGTCCTCTCCCCAAGTGACCCGGACGGTCTCCAGGTATCCGGCCCCGTGGCCGCTCCACGCCACGGGGGTGACGATCCGGTCCGGATTGTCCTCGGGGCGGCCCACCCAGGCGAAGCGGTACCCGCCGACTTCCACCGCTTCCCGGCAGAGGGCCTCGAACAGCTCCTGCTCTTCCGTGGCGGCCACCAGGGCGCGATGTCCGGCCCGGACCGTGTCCATGACCAGCTGGAAGCGCCGGCGGATGGTCTCCAGGGCCCGGCGCTCGCTCCGGTCGGTGACCAGGAGGAGGGCGAGTCCAGGCTGGCCGGCGGGGAGCACGGACACGTCGGCCGGAAAGAGCTCCCCGTCGCACTGCCGCGCGGCGACCTCCCCGGAGGCTCCCGAAGGGGGCGAGCCGTCGCCAAGCACGGCTCGTACCTCCACCTCGAGGCGGGCGGCGGCCTCCTCGGGGAACAGCAGGTCCAGAGGCTGGCCCTTGGCCTCCCCTTCCGCATAACCGAACTGCTCCCGGGCGGCGGGATTGAGGAAGCGCACCCGAAGTGACCGATCTACGCCCAGGACGCCCTGGGCCATTCGCTCCATGAGCCCGGAGTCCAGACTCCAGGGGAGGGCCCCAGGCTCAGTGGGTCCGGCGCCGCCGTGTCCGCCGCCCGTGGGAGCGCTCATGTCAGTAGATTCTCCAGGTTCGCGGTCGATAAAGGGGAAGCATGCCCCGATGCGCATCCATCTGGGCCAAGAACTTGAGCTATAAGGAGAAAGCTCTTCCGGTCGGTGGGGCGTGTACGCAACCTATAACCTGTCCGGAAGCGGGGATCAAGGCGGTTCGGGCGTGTGGCGCGGAGACCGGGGGCCGGTCTCCGCCGCGGGGCAAATGCGTTAGAATCCATTCCCCGCCGTCGGGCGGGGGAAAGACCCAGTGCTGATACCTACACCGCAAGCATCGAGGTTATGGCGCCATGAAAGTAATCGTATCTGTTACCCACGGCACCGATGATCCGACCCAGGCCACCCTCGGCGTGCTGGCCGCCAAGGCCGCCGCGGATCAGGGCCACGACGTGACCCTTTGGCTGCAGGGCGAGGGTGCCGTGCTCGCCAATAAGAACGTCTATCCCCATGTCCAGGGGGTGAACATGCCGGCCATGAAGGACGCCGTGGAGGCCCTGGTGGACAAGGGCGTGCCCTTCTGGGTCTGCAAGGCCTGCGGCGCCGCCCGGGGCGTTACCGAGGACAACTGGGTTTCCACCGCCTCCTACCAGGGCATGGCCGATTTCGTCAGCGCCGCCCTGGAGGCCGACAAGAACATCGACTTCTAGGCGCCCTGGATCCCGGACGGGGATGGGCCCGCCGCTTCGCGGCGGGCCCTTTGTTGTTGGCAGGGGGGCAACGGCACGGGTTACAAAGGTTGGAGGCCCGTCTGGAGGACGCCCCCATGGCCGACCGCTTCCTTCCCCGGAACCGTTTCCCCGCCCTGATGGAGGCCCTGCGGGGCGCCGGCTACCGCTGCCTGGGCCCCCGGGTCCGGGAAGGGGCCATCGTCATGGAAGAGGTGGAACGGGTCGACGACCTCTGCTTCGGCCTGCGTGATCGGCAGGCCCCCGGGGCCTACCGCCTGGAGGAGGGGACGGGTCGCCATTTCGCCTGGGCCAACGGCCCCACCGCCCTCAAGCCCCTCACCTTCGCCCCCCGGGAGACCCTGTGGCGGGCGCGGCGCGCGGGTGGGGACCTGCGCTTCGAAGCCGCGGAGCCCGCGGCGGAGCCCCTTGCCATCATCGGCGCCCGGGCCTGCGACCTGGCGGGCCTGGCGCTCCAGGACCGCCACTTCCTGGAGGGGGAGCCGGATCCCTTCTACCAGGCCCGCCGCGAGCGCCTGTTCCTGGTGGCGGTGAACTGCACCCATCCCGCCGACACCTGCTTCTGCGCCTCCACCGGCGACGGCCCGCGCGCCGAGCACAGCTTTGATCTGGTGCTCTCCGAGCTGGACGAGGGCTTCCTGGTGGCGGCGGGCAGCGAGGTGGGGGAGGGCGTACTGACGGCGCTGCCCACGGAAGGGGCGAGCGGGGAGCAGCGCACCCGCGCCGACGCCGAGATCGAGGCCGCCGCCCGGGCCCAGACGCGATCCCTGCCGTCCGGCAACCTGCGGGATTTCCTGTTCGAGCGCCAGGAGCATCCGCGCTGGGAGGAGGTGGCCGAGCGCTGCCTGTCCTGCGGCAACTGCACCAACGTCTGCCCCACCTGCTTCTGCCACAGCCAGGAGACGGTTCCCGGCCTGGAGGGGGAGGTAAGCGACCAGGTCCGCCAGTGGGACTCCTGCTTCACCAGCGGCCACAGCTACCTCCACGGCATCGTGATCCGGGCCACCACCGCCAACCGCTACCGGCAGTGGCTCACCCACAAGCTGGGCGGCTGGCACGACCAGTTCGGGCGCAGCGGCTGCGTGGGCTGCGGCCGCTGCATCACCTGGTGCCCCACCGGCATCGACCTTACGGAGGAGGTGGCCGCCCTGGGCGAGGAGCCTGGCGGTGCGTAGGGGCGGGGCGTGGCTGCCCCGGGAGGCGGAGGTGGCGGCGCGGGTGGAGGAGAGCCCGGGCATCGTCACCCTGCGCCTGCGCCTCACCGACCCGGAGGCGCGCCGGGGCTACGGCTTCCAGCCGGGCCAGTTCAACATGCTCGGCGTCTTCGGGGTGGGGGAGGTGGCCATCTCCATCAGCTCCGACCCTGGGGATCCCGAACGGATCGGCCACACCATCCGGCGGGTAGGGCGGGTGACCGGCCCGTTGGTGGCCCTCGACGTGGGCGACCGCCTCGGGCTGCGCGGGCCCTTCGGCCGCGGCTGGCCCCTGGACCGCGCCGAGGGCAAGGACGTGCTGGTGGTCACCGGCGGCCTGGGCTGCGCCCCGGTAGTGTCGGTCATCGAGTACATCATGGCCCGCCGGTCCCGCTTCGGCCGCCTCACCATCCTGCAGGGGGTCAAGCACGGCGCCGACCTCATTTGGCGGCCCCGCTACGAGGCCTGGGCCCGGGACCCTGAGACGGAGGTGGGCCTGGCGGCGGATGTGCCGGGGGAGAACTGGCCCGGGCACGTGGGCCTGGTCACCGAGCTCCTCGACCGGGTGCGCCTGCGCCCCGGGCGGACCGCGGTCATGATGTGCGGGCCCGAGCCCATGATGCGGGCGGCCGCCCGGGATCTGATGGCGCGGGGATTTCCCGCGGACGACCTGTGGCTGAGCCTAGAGCGCAACCACCACTGCGGCAACGGGCGCTGCGGCCATTGCCAGCTCGGGCCCTACTTCGTCTGCCACGACGGGCCGGTATTCGCCTACAGCCAGGTGGGATCCTACCTCGCCCTCCCGGGGCTGTAGTCCGCCGCGGTTGGTTCCGGGCCCCCGGGTGGGTTATCGTGGGGAGTCAAGTGCTTTGCTCAGGCGTAGCGGACCGTTGCCGGGCCGCCGCCTGAATCATTTTTCAGCAGAAGGAACCGATCATGCAGGCTGCCAAGAACCGGGTCGTCTCCATCGACTACACCCTGAAGGACGCCGACGACCAGGTAATCGACACCTCCGAGGGCCGCGAGCCGCTGGCCTACATCCACGGCACCGGCCAGATCATCCCCGGCCTGGAGAGCGCCCTGGAGGGCAAGGGCCCCGGCGAGGACGTCTCGGTCACCATCACCCCCGAGGAAGGCTACGGCGAGCGGGACGACTCTATGGTCATGCAGATCCCCCGCGAGCAGTTCGAAGGGGCCGACCAGATCGAGCCCGGCATGCAGTTCCAGGCGGAGACCGACGAGGGCGTCCGGATCCTCACCGTCCTGGAGGCCGGCGATCAGGAGGTCACCGTGGACGGGAACCATCCCCTCGCCGGCGTGACCCTGAACTTCGACGTGAACGTGGTGGACGTGCGCGACGCCTCCCAGGAGGAGCTCGACCACGGCCACGTGCACGGCCCCGGCGGCCACGACCACTAGCAGGGCGTTGGGAAACGTCGCGAGGAAGGCCGGAGCAAGGCGCACACCGCCGCTCAGTTTCGCCGATCGAAACCCGGCGGGCATGCGGGAGAGCACGCACCGCGCAGCGACCGAGGCATATCGCCTAGATCGGTGAGGAAGCGAGCGGTGCGCAGCGCAGCAGATGGCCTCCGCAGCGGTTTCTCAGATGGGATGGACTCCCCCTCCCTTACACCGGCACTGAGGTGCCAGATTTGGT
>NZ_JBKGZG010000040.1:0-25183 GCF_046545655.1 Thiohalorhabdus sp.
CCCGCCCTCTCAATCTCCGGATGCCCACCGGCTCGACCCTCCCGACGGGGCTCCCATGGGCGTTACAATGGGGATCCTGGACCCGGTATCGATTCAAGGTAGCTTTAACCATGGACCTTCCCGACGGACTGATCCCCACCTCCTGGGTTCTGGGGAGCCACCTGCTGTTCGCCTTCCTGCTCGCGGGGCTCGTCCGCATGGCGCCCTGGCGCAACCTGGCCGCCCGGCCGGACCTGGCGCTGGTGTTCGCCGGCTTCCTGGCCGGGGTGGTCTTCCTGTGGACCGCCCGGGCGGGAATCCCGCAGAACCCGGGGCTCAACCTCCACCTCCTCGGGGCGACCATCCTCACTTTGGCCTTCGGCTGGCCCCTCGCCCTCATGGGACTGATCATCGTCCTGCTGATCACCACCTTCCTGGGGAACTCCGGCTGGGAGACCTTCTCCCTGAACGCCCTGTTGCTGGCCGGGATTCCGGTGCTGGTGGCCGCGGGGGTGCACCAATTCGTCCACCGCCGGCTGCCCAACCACCCCTTCGTCTACATCTTCGTCAGCGCCTTCCTCGGCGGCGCGCTGACCATGGCGGTCCTGGCCGCGGTATCCGGGGCCGTGCTCTCCCTGTCCGGGACCTATGGCATGGAGGCCCTGGTGCGGGAGTACCTGCGCTACTTCCCGCTTCTGATGTTCCCGGAGGCCTTCCTCACCGGCGGCATCCTCGCCATCCTCGTGGTGTACCGCCCGGAGTGGGTGGTCACCTTCGACGACGAGGCCTACCTCAAGGGGAAGTAGGGGCGGGCGCCCAACAAAAAGGCCCCGGCGCATGCCGGGGCCTGTGCTCGTCGCGCCGGGGCGGCCTCAGGCGAGGGGGCTGCCCTTTTCGTCGGTGACCGTGACCCGCACCGGGATCCCCTGCCGCACGCTGGAGGTGACGGGGCAGTGCTCCTCGAACAGCTCGGTGCAGCGCCGCACCTTGGTGTCCACCTCCAGGCCCCGCAGCCGCAGGGTTACCTCCAGGCTGCCGACGCGCAGGTGACCGCGCTCGTTGCGGGTCATGAAGCCGCGCACCGCAGTCTCCAGGCCCTCCGGCTCGCGGTCGAACTTGCGCAGGCAGAACAGCAGGCTCGCCGACAGGCAGTCGCCCACGGCCGCCGCCAGGGTGCGGGCGGCGTCCGGACCGGTCTGGTCCCCCAGGGGGGCGGGCTCGTCCATCACGCAGCCGGGCACGCCCTCCTTCCGGAAGTCCACGTCGAAGGCCCACCGGCCGCGGTGGGCCAGCTGGACCTCGAAGTCCGGATCGCCGGAATCCGCCATGGGAACGCCCTCAGGCCTTGCCCTGCAGCTGGCGCACCACGTTCTCGTCCTCCAGGGTGGAGATGTCCTGGGTCACCTCCTCGCCGGAGGCGATGGTGCGCAGGAGCCGCCGCATGATCTTGCCGGAGCGGGTCTTGGGCAGGGCGTCGGCGAAGCGGATCTCGTCGGGCCGGGCGATGGCGCCGATCTCGTCGGTGACATGCGCCCGCAGGGCCTCGCGCAGGGCGTCCAGGTCCTCGTCCTCCCGTTTCCCCTGCAGGATCACGAAGGCGAAGATGGAGTTGCCCTTCACCTCGTCGGGGCGGCCCACCACCGCGGCCTCGGCCACCTTGTCGTGGGCCACCAGGGCCGACTCGATCTCCATGGTGCCCATGCGGTGGCCGGAGACGTTGATGACGTCGTCGATGCGGCCGAGGATCCAGAAGTAGCCGTCCTCGTCGCGGGTGGCGGAGTCGCCGGCCAGGTACATGTACTGGTCGGGGAAGTGGGACCAGTAGGTGTCGATGTAGCGCTGGTCGTCGCCCCACACGGTGCGCAGCATGGAGGGCACCGGCCGGCGCAGCACCAGCAGGCCGCCGTGGTGGCTGCCGGGCTCCACCGTATTGCCCTCCTCGTCCACCACGTCCGCCATCACCCCGGGCAGCGGCAGGGTGCAGGAGCCCGGCTTCAGCGGCGTGGCACCCGGCAGGGGGGCGATCATGTTGGCGCCGGTCTCGGTCTGCCACCAGGTGTCGACGATGGGGCAGTGGCCGCCGCCGATGGCCTGGTAGTACCACATCCAGGCGGCGGGGTTGATGGGCTCGCCCACGGTGCCCAGCAGCCGCAGGCTGGAGAGGTCGTGCTTGTTCGGCCACTCGTCGCCCTGCTTCATGAGCGCGCGGATGGCGGTGGGGGCGGTGTAGAACACGGTGGTCTTGGTGCGCTCGGCGATGGCCCACAGGCGGCCCGGATCGGGGACGGTGGGCGCGCCCTCGTACATGACCTGGGTGGCCCCCACGGCCATGGGCCCGTAGGCGATGTAGGTGTGGCCGGTGATCCAGCCCACGTCGGCGGTGCACCAGTAGACGTCGTCCTCACGGATGTCGAACACCCACTTCATGGAGGTGATGGCGCCGAGCAGGTAGCCGGCGCTGGAGTGCACCACGCCCTTGGGCTTGCCGGTGGAGCCGGAGGTGTAGAGGATGAACAGCGGGTGCTCGGCCTCCACCGGCTCGGGGGCGCAGTCCGACGACTCGCGCTCCATGATCTCGCGGAACCAGACGTCGCGGCCCTCGGTCCAGTCGATGGCGTTTTCGGCCCGCTGGAGCACCACCACGTGCTCCACCGTGGCGCAGCCCTCGTTGAGGGCGCGGTCCACGTTCTTCTTCAGGGCCACGGTCTTGCCGCCGCGGATGCCGCCGTCGGCGGTGATCACCACCTTGGCCCCGGCGTCCTCGATGCGGTCCTTGAGGGCCTCGGCGGAGAAGCCGCCGAACACTACGGAGTGGGTGGCGCCGATGCGGGCGCAGGCCTGCATGGCCACCACGGCCTCGGGCACCATGGGCATGTAGATCACCACCCGGTCGCCCTTGCCCACGCCGTAGGACTTCAGGGCGTTGCCGAGCTTGCCCACCTCCTCCAGGAGCTCGGCGTAGGTCAGGGACCGGGTGTCACCGGGCTCGCCCTCCCAGAGGATGGCGGTGCGGCCGCCGTTGCCGGCCTCGATATGGCGATCCAGGCAGTTGTAGCTGACGTTGAGGGTGCCGTCGGCGAACCACTTGTAGAAGGGCGGGTTGCTCTCGTCGAGCACCTGGGCGAACGGCTGGCTCCAGCTGATCTCCTGCCGGGCCTGCGCCGCCCAGAAGCCTTCGTAGTCCTGGGTGGCCTGCTTGGCCATGTCCAGGTACTGCTCCATCCCGGCGATGCGGGCATGCTCGGCGAATTCGGCGGGTACCTCGAACACGCGGTTCTCGGTGAGCACTGTCTCCAAGGTTTCGTCCGTCATAACGCCCCGTCCTTGCCGTTCCAGGTGAGCTCTCCGGCCTCCCGCGCGCGTCGTTTGGGAACCGGCCCTTATCTCCGCCGGACCCGCCTGACGGATCCGGTATCTTCCTTGCGTGTCCGTATCCGGGGGAAGCCGTCGGCCTCCGGGACCATAAAGGGAAAAGGATAGCCGCGTCCGGGTGTCCGCTTCCACCCGCCCCCTTCAGGGCATGGGCTCCCAGCCCACCGAGGCGACCCGGAAATTCCCGGGGCAGCCAGCGAGCCGGAGGGTTTCCATCCCGCGCGGCTTTCCGTTCTCGCCGGGGGACGACCGATCATACCCCACCAAATAGCGGTCGGGGCGCATTCGGCGCACCCACAGGTTCTCCGGGCTACCAGCCTCCCGCTCCTTTAGGAAGGCCTTGACCCGGCGCAGGATCTCCGGACCGGCGGGGCGCTCCAGATGCTCCGCGGCCAGCAGGCGCGGGGACCCACTTTCTCCCTCGGTGAAGTACAGGCGCTGGCGCCCGAAATCCATGCCCTCGGGGGCGCACCGGAAGCGCTCGAAATCATAGACCACCCGGCGACCGTTCTCCTTGTAGACCCGGACCTCGTCGATATCCGTCCGGCGCTTGGAGTGGGCCGTCGCGAGGCGCTCGATCCTGCGCAGGTAGGCCTCCGCGTCCTCCCCCCGGTCGTTGCGGAAGTCCGGGTGGATCAGAGGCTCCAGGGTGGCGGGATCGCCGCTGTCCCGGGCCTCCAGGAACCGGTCGAACCAGTCCAGGAGCTCGGCGCGGCGCTGCTCGTACCGGGTGGGGGACAGAAGGTCCGGTTTTTCGGTTATGACCACCGGCGTTCCGATATCCAGCGCTTCCTTGAGGATTTCCAGGTTGGTGTTGTCAAAGGCCACGCAGCCCTTGGTGTCCGTCTTGTCCTCGTCCTCCTCGTCCACCCCGTGGAGCCAGATGCCGTAGCCGGTCTTGTCGCGGATCCGGTCGACGATGTTGGGGTAGTTCAGGGGAAAGGCCCCCGCGCCGTAGCGGGGGGCCAGGCTCGGCTCGGGGAGATAGCGCTGGACGTAGTACACCCCCTCGGGGGTGCGCTTGTCCCCCTCCACCCGCTTGTCCCCCGGGTTGGCCCCGAGCAGGATGCGGCCGAAGCGCCGCACCACCCGGGGCCGGTCATCCTCCGCTTCCACCAGGTAGGCGGAGCGCATGTCCTTGGCCACCAGCACCATGCGGTGGGACGGGGCGTCGCGAAAGAAGGCGTTGCCCACCACCTCCTCGGCGCCGTGGACGGTCGCTGCCGCCATTCCCCCCAGGAACATCCCGGCCAGGATCCCTACGCGCATGGTCCCCCCTCGCGGCCCGGCGGGCCGCCTCGCCCTTTGTTCTTCCCGATGTCCCGGACAGCCTTCCCCGTCCATGGGCCTCAGTTCTCGCCTACCCCCGCTCCGGAGGCCTCCGCCGTGGCCCCGTCCGCCAGCAAGTGATCGGAGCGGCCGTTCTTGGCGAGCTTGTAGGTCACGGCGTCCACCAGGGCCTGGTAGGAGGCCTCGATGACGTTGGCGGAGACCCCCACCGTTCCCCAGTGGTCGTGCGGGTCGCCCGACTCGATCAGCACCCGTACCGCGGCGTCGGTGCCGCCCCCGGCGGACACCACCCGCACCTTGAAGTCCACCAGATCCATCTCGCGCAGCTCCGGGTAGAAGCCCGCCAGGGCCTTGCGCAGGGCGTGGTCCAGGGCGTTCACCGGGCCGTTTCCGGTGCCCGCCGTGTGCGCCCGCTCCCCGCCCACCTCCAGCATGACCGTGGCCTCGCTCTCGGGGGCCTCGCCGGCGTGGCGCTTGGCGTCGAGCACCCGGAAGCCCACCAGGCGGAAGAACTCCGGCAGATCGCCGATGACCCGGCGCACCACCAGCTCGAAGGAGGCGTCCGCGCCCTCGAACTGGTAGCCCTGGTGCTCCAGGTCCTTGATGCGCTCCACCACCTGGGCCACCGCGGCGTCGTCGCCTTCCAGGCGCTCCAAAAGCCCCAGCTCCTGGAGCTTGTGGACGATGTTGGACTTGCCCGACTGGTCGGAGACGAGGATGCGGCGCACGTTTCCCACCGCCTCCGGGGCGATGTGCTCGTAGGTGCGCGCGTCCTTGCGCACCGCGGAGACGTGGACCCCGCCCTTGTGGGCGAAGGCGGACTGGCCCACGAAGGGCTGGTTGTTCCGGGGACTGCGGTTGGCCAGCTCGTCCACCAGCCGGGAGGTGGCGGTGAGCCGCTCCAGCTCCTCCGGCCCCAGGTGGGCGCCACGGTAGCCCAGCTTGAGGATCAGGTTGGGCAGTACGGCGGTGAGGTCGGCGTTGCCGCAGCGCTCCCCCAGGCCGTTCAGGGTGCCCTGCACGTGGCGCACGCCGTGGTCCACCGCGGCCAGGCTGTTGGCCACCGCCAGGGCACCGTCGTTGTGGCAGTGGATGCCCAGCACCGCCCCGGGCAGGCGCTCCCGCACCGCGTCCACCGCCGCGCCGATCTGCGCCGGCAGGCCGCCGCCGTTGGTGTCGCACAGGACGAGGCGGTCGGCACCGCCGGCGGCCGCGGCCTCCAGGACGCGCAGGGCGTAGTCGGGGTGATTGGCGTAGCCGTCGAAGAAGTGCTCGGCGTCGAACAGCACCAGGCCGAGCTGCTCCTTGAGGTAGGCCACCGAGTCCCGCACCAGGGCCAGGTTCTCCTCCAGACCGATGCCCAGGCCCAGCTCCACGTGCAGGTCCCACGCCTTGCCGAAGACCACCGCGCCGTCCGGCCGGGCGGCCACCAGGCCCGAGAGGACCGGATCCTCCCCGGGAGTGTTGCCCGTCCGCATGGTGGAGCCGAAGGCCAGCAACCGGGCATGGCGGAGCGTGCGCTCCCGCGCCGCCTCGAAGAAGGCGTCGTCGCGCGGGTTGGCCCCGGGCCAGCCGCCCTCGATGAAGTCCACGCCCAGATGGTCGAGGGCTTCGGCGAGGTGCAGCTTGTCCTCCACCGAGAAGGAGACGGCCTCCGACTGCCCGCCGTCACGGAGCGTGGTGTCGAAGACCTCGATGATGCTATCGGTCGAATGGGTCAAGGCTTGTCGGTCCGGAGGAACAATCAGACGGTTACGGTCGGACGCTTGCCGGGTCCTTTGTGGGGGCGGCTACCAGCCGCGACCATTCAAGCAGGCATCCGCGTCGCGGCCGCTGGCCGCTCCCACAAAGCCGGAGCCCCGCTTCCGGCCCTCAGTGGATGTGGTCGCGCTCGTCCACCGGCTTGTCCAGCTCGAAGGCCTCGTGCAGGGCGCGCACGGCGAGCTCGGTGTACTTCTGGTCCACCACCACCGAGACCTTGATCTCGGAGGTGGCGATCATCTGGATGTTCACGCCCTCGTTGGACAGGGCCTCGAACATGCGGTCCGCCACGCCGGCGTGGTTGCGCATGCCCACCCCCACCACGGAGATCTTGGCGATGCGGTCGCTGCCCGTGAGGGCCTCGGCCTCGATCTCCTTGCAGACGGGGTCGAGCAGCTCCATCACCTGCCTGTAGTCGGAGCGCGGCACGGTGAAGGTGAAGTCCGTCTTGCCGTGCTCGCCCTGGTTCTGGATGATCATGTCGACGTTGATGCTGGCCTTGGCGGCGGCGCCGATCACCGCGTGGGCGATGCCCGGGCGATCCGGGACGCCAATGATGGTCACCTTGGCCTCGTCCTCGTTGTGGGCGATCCCGGAAACTAGGGCCTTCTCCATGGCCTCCTCCTCGACGGTGATGAGCGTGCCTTCCCCTTCCCCGAAGGTAGACCGCACACGCACCGGGACGTTGTACTTGCCGGCGAACTCCACGGCCCGGATCTGCAGCACCTTGGCGCCCAGGCTGGCCAGCTCGATCATCTCCTCGAAGGTGATCGCCTCCAGGCGCCGGGCCTCGGCGACGATGCGCGGGTCCGTGGTGTAGACGCCGTCCACGTCGGTGTAGATGTGGCACTCGTCGGCCTCCAGGGCCGCCGCCAGGGCCACGGCCGTGGTGTCGGATCCGCCCCGGCCCAGGGTGGTCACCGAGCCGTCGGGCCCCAGCCCCTGGAAGCCGGCCACCACCGGGATGCCGCCCGCCTCCAGCACGGTCCGCAGGTTCTCGCGGTCGATGTCGTGGATGCGGGCCTTGGTGTGCACGTCGTCGGTGTGCACGGCCACCTGCCAGCCCGCGAAGGAGCGCGACGCGTGGCCGCGCTGCTGCAGGGCCATGGCCATGAGGCTGATGGTGACCTGCTCCCCCGTGGCCAGCAGCTGGTCCATCTCCCGGTCCGGCGGCTGCTCGTGGAGGGCCTCGGCCATCTCCACGAGATCGTCGGTCTGCCCGCCCATGGCGGAGACCACCACCACCACGTCGTTGCCGCGCTCGCGCTCGGTGAGCACGCGCTCGGCGGCGTGGCGGATCTTGGCCACGTCCGCCAGCGAGCTGCCCCCGAATTTCTGAACGATTAACGCCATGGATTCCCTATGTTGGTGCGCTCCGCCGCCCAGCGGACGCACCAAGTTGGTGCATTCGCGATCGGTAAGAGGTCATTGTATCGCACGCGGCGCCGCTTCGGGAGGCACGGGGGCCGCCTTCCGCCGCTCCCGGGCCGGACCGGCATCCCCCTTGCAAGAGGCCCCGGGACCACCGACCGAAAAGGCCTCCCATGAGCAGCATGAGCTACATCCACATCCTTGAGCGCTACCAGGACCACCGCGGGGCCATCGCCGAGCTGCTGGCCTCCCTGGTTACCGGGATCGCCGAGCACCGCGCCGTGGACGCCCCCGAGTCCCTGCAGGGGAAGGTCCACGCCCTGGCCGAGCGCTATCCCTTTATCGACATGGTCTACACCCTCGATCCCAGCGGCACCCAGACCAGCGACAACATGGTGAGTCCGCGCAAGGCCCTTGCCCGCACCGGCGTGGGCGCCGACCGCTCCCAGCGCCCCTATTTTCGCCTCGCCCGTGGAGCGGCGGAGGTGGTGGTCACCGAGCCCTACCTCTCCGCGACGGGCCACAACCTCTGCCTCTCGTCGGCCCTGGAGCTGCGGGACGACGCGGGCCGGCTCCAGGGCTACCTGGTCCTGGACGCGGACCTGGCGGAGATCGTGGCCTTCCTCCTGGGCGACCGCAGTCGCAGGCGGTTCCAGCCCCTGTTCAAGGCCGTCTACTCCCTGATCGTGGCCGGACTCCTGACGGTGGTGGGGGTGCTGCTGGCCTTCTCGGTCCAGGAGCTGGGGACCCTGTTGCCCGGTGCGGACGGCGGGGCCGAGCAGGCGCTGCACCTCAAGCCCTTCGGGGTGATCATCTTCCTCACCCTGTCACTGGCCATATTCGATCTGGCCAAGACCATCCTCGAGGAGGAAGTGCTCACCCACAAGGACATCTTCCGCCACAGCTCCACCCGGCGCACCGTCACCCGCTTCATCGCCGCCATCCTGATCGCGGTGTCCATCGAGTCCCTGCTGCTGATGTTCAAGGCGGCCCTCGGCGAAGGGGAAGACATCCTGCCCGCCGTGGCCATGATGCTCACCGTGGTGGGCCTCCTGCTGGGCCTGGGGGTCTATGTCTACCTCGGCAGCCGCGCGGAGGTGACCCTCCTGAGCTGGCAGAAGCGTCGCGAGGAGCCCTTCGCGGCCGTGGCCTCCCCGGCTCCGCCCCGGCACCCGGAATCCCCAGAGCCGGGTGCGTCCCGACCCGAGCGGGCGCTGGTGGAGTAGGAAGCCGTCCCCCGGGAACCGGGGTCCCCACCGGCGGTCGGAGGTTGAGAAACGTATTGCGAATCGTTCCCATTTCAAATATGTTGTATGGAACAACGCTCATCCGGTGGGGATTGCCCATGTATGTCTGCATCTGCAAGGGAGTTACCGAGCGCCAGATTCACCAGGCCGTGGCCGAGGGCGCCCGGGACCTGGAGGACATCCGGGACCGGCTGGGCGCCTCCACGGGCTGCGGAACCTGCGCGGAGTTCGCCGCGGAGTGCCTGCGGGAGGCCCTGGAGCAGTCCGTCCCCGAGACGCCCCTGCCCCAGCCCGCCTGACCCGGCCCGGGGACGCCCGGAGCGGCGGGAGACCCGCCCCGCGCGTCCCCGTCCCCCCTGCGGAAACCCCCTAGCGCCCTCTCCGCCCTCGCGTCTGCTACTTTGGACAAGTGACCCCTCCGGCTCGTCGCCTCCCCCCGACGGGCCGGAGCACGGGACCATTCCGTCGGTCCGGACCGGGCCGCCGAACCGAGACCCGTTGCCGCCCGCCCTGGGGCGGCGGAAATGGCTTGCCTTGGCCCCACGCCCGCGGCCCCGCCCTTCCGTCCCCGTACCGCCGTCGCCGCTGCGGCGGGCGGGGATACTGCTCGTCCTTACTCTGGTACCCGGGCTCGCCCCGGCCGACCCGGACACCCTGCGCCTGGAGGTGGAGGGCGTGGGCGGGGAGCTGGAGCGCAACATCCGCGCCTATCTGTCCCTCGCCGAGCTGTCTGACACCGAGGATCCCGACCCCACGCGCATCCGCCGGGGCCATCGGGCCGCCCCCGAGGAGATAAGGCAGGCCCTCCAGCCCTTCGGCTTCTACAGCCCGGAGATCCGGGGCTCCCTGGACCGGGACGGCGACGCCTGGGTGGCCCGCTACAAGGTGGACCACGGCCCCCCCACGGTCATCACCGACCTGGAGCTGCGGATTACGGGTCCCGGACAGGAGGAGGGGGCGCTGACCCGGGTCCTCGAGGAGTCCGGCCTCAAGGAAGGGGAGCGCCTGCGCCACGACCGCTATTCCGCCACCAAGGACGACCTTCTGGAGCAGGCGGTGGCCTCCGGCTACCTGGACGCCCGCTTCACCCGCAACGAGATCCGCGTCCATCCCACCCGCAACGAGGCCCGGGTGGCACTGGTCCTCGACAGCGGTCCGGCCTACTACTTCGGCGACATCCAGGTCGAGCAGGACATCCTGGACCCGGCTCTCGTGCAGCGGCTGCTGCCGGTGGGGCGCGCCGAGCGCCTTACCTCCCGGCGCCTCCTGGACCTGCAGTTCGCCCTCTCCGATACGGACTACTTCGAGCGTGTGGCCGTGGACCTGGCGCGGGAGGAGGCCGCGCCCTACACACCGGAGGAGGACGGGGCGGAGGAGGCCCGGATCGTCCCCGTGGAGGTGGCCACGGATCCGAAAAAGCCCCGCCTCTACAGCATCGGCGCGGGATACGGCACCGACACCGGCCCCCGGCTCACCGGCGCCGTGGAGTTCCGGCACATCAACCAGCAGGGTCATCAGTTCCGCACCGACCTGTTCCTATCCGAGGTGCGCCAGGGGTTGGCGGCCCGCTACCGGATCCCCATCAAGAACGTGCGCACCGACAGCTTCAACATCCTGAGCCGAGTCACCCAGGAGGAGCTGGGCGACACCCGCAACCACCGCTATCTGCTCGGCGTCAGCGAGGACCGGGGCTTCCTCGGCTGGCGGCGCAGCCTCTACGCCAACGTTTCCCGGGACTTCACCTTCGTAGGGGACGACGACCGGGACTACACCTTCCTCACCCCCGGGGCCAGCATGTCCCGCTCCAAAGCCGACGACCGGCTCTATCCGCGCCGCGGCTGGAGCCTGTTCTTCGACCTGCACGGGGCCCATGGAAGCCTCCTCTCCGACGCCAGCTTCCTGCAGGGCCAGGCCCGGGCCCAGGGGATCCTGCCCCTGGGGACGCGGACCCGCCTGCTGGGCCGGGCCCACGCGGGGGCCACCCGGGTGGACCGGGTCACCGACATCCCCGCCTCGGAGCGCTTCTTCGCTGGCGGGGACCGGAGCGTCCGGGGCTATCCCTACCAGGATCTGGGCCCGCTGGACGCCGACGGCCACACCATCGGCGGCCGCTACCTCCTCACGGGCAGCGTTGAGGTGGACTACCGGGTGTGGGGCAACTTCGGGCTGGCCGCCTTCTGGGACGCCGGCAACGCCTCCAACCAGTGGCCCCCCGAGACCGTGGAAGCCGTGGGCGTGGGGCTCCGCTACGCCTCGCCCCTGGGGATGATCCGCCTGGACTTCGCCACCCCGCAGGACACGGTAATCCGCGAGGATCTGGGGGTGGCCCCGGACTGGCGCCTCCACTTCAGCATGGGACCGGACCTGTGAAGCGGCGCTGGATCGCCTTCTGGATCGTCCTGGCCGCCCTCCTCGGCGGCGTGGCCTTCCTGCTGCTCACCGAGACCGGCCTGCAGTGGACCTGGAGGCTGGTGCGACCCGCCCTGCCGGAGGGGCTGGAGGTGGCTTCCGTGGAGGGGCGGCTGGTTGGCCCCCTCCGGGTGCGGGACGCGACCCTGGAGACGGCCTCCTTCCGGGCGCACATGGGCCGCGGGGAGCTGGACTGGCGGGCCATGGACCTGCTGCGCGGCCGCATCACGGTCAATCGCCTGACCGTGGAGGACTACCGCTACACCACCCGCCCCGACGCCCCGGAGGCCGAAGCCGAGCCCCAAGAAGGGCCGACCACCTCCGCCTTCCTGCCCGTCCGCATCGAGGACGCCCGATTCCTGAATGGCGAGATCCGCGGCGCCCCGAACGCCGAGCCCACCCGTGTGACGTCCCTCACTGGGGCCGTAGGGATCGGCCCGGAGGGACTGTACTGGGACCGCCTGGAGCTGGCGACCCCGGAGCTTGAGGCCCGGAGCGACGGGCACATCGACCACACCGAGAATGCCCCCGACACCGTAGCGGGGGCCCTGCGATGGACCCTCCGGCTGCCCGACCAGCCGGAGATGGCGGGACGGCTCGAGGTGTCGGGGACCCTGCAGTCCCTGGAATTCGATCACCGGGTGACGCGGCCCTGGGCGGTCGCCACCGAGGGCCGCGTAGAGGCCCCCCTGGAAGCCCCCCGCTGGGAGGCCCGAACCACCGGGGAAGGCCTGGCCCTGCGGGAGCTCGGGCCCGAGGTTCCCGCGGGCGAGTGGGACCTCGACCTGCGCCTGCACGGCGATACCGAGGATGTGGAGGCCTCCGGCGGGATGGATCTCCGGCTCCCGGAGCGTCCGGGCCTGCACCTGGAGGCGGACCTGGCGGGCAGCCTGACCAAGCGGGCGGTGGATGTCCGCGAGCTTGTGGTCACCGCCGAGGATCTGCCCGCCCGGGTCAGCGCCCGGGGGCGGGTGGCCATGCCGGAGGAAGGGCCGGAGGTGGACCTGCGTGGCGACTGGCGGGATCTGCGCTGGCCGCTGGAAGACGACGCGGCTCCCTGGCAGTCCGCGCAGGGCACCTGGCGGGCCTTCGGTGACCTGGAGGCGCTACAGGCACGCATGGAGGGCGCCCTGGGCGAAGGCGGCTTCCACGCCGCCGCCACCTACCAGGACGGGCCCATCGGCCTGGCCATCAACTGGCGCGACCTGCGCTGGCCCGGACCGCGCGCCCTGGCCTCGCCCCGCGGTCACGCCACCCTCGCCGGGACCCTGGAGGACTATCGCCTCCGCCTCGACGCGGCGGGCAGTGCGGAGGATCTGCCGGACTTCCACCTGACCGGCCGGGGGCGGGGCGGCCCGGAAGCCCTGGACCTCCAGAGCCTACGCCTGGAGGCCCTGGAGGGCACCCTCGATGCCAGCGGGGAGGTGGCCTGGGGGGACCGCTTGGCCGCCGACCTCGCGCTCCAGGGCCAGGGCATCAACCCCGGTCCCCTGCTTCCCCGCTGGCCCGGGGCCCTGGACATGGAGGCCGGGGTGCAAGCGGAGATGGGCCCCGAGGGGCCCGCGGCGCAGGTCTCCGACCTGCTCGTGGAGGGGCGGCTCCGGGACCGCCCGGTGCGGGTCAGCGGCGGCGGCACCTACGGCGACGGTTCGCTGGAGCTGACCCGCCTGCGGCTGCGCAGCGGGGCCTCCACCCTCGCGGCGGAGGGCCGGGTGGGGGAGGAGCTGGACCTGACCTGGAGCGTCTCCAGCGACGAACTCGAGGAGATCCATCCGGAGGCCGGGGGCTCCCTCCACGGCGATGGGCGGGTCACCGGGCGGCTCCCGCTTCCGCGGGTGAGCGCCGAGCTGGCCGGCGAGGGCCTGCGCTGGGGCGAATCCGCCGTGGAGGGCGTGGAGCTGGAGGCGGAGATCCACCCACGGGGCTCCGCCCCCTCCCGCCTGCATGTGGCGGTGCGCAACGCCCGGGCCGGAGACACCCGCCTGGCGACCCTCGGGCTGGAGGGGCGCGGGACCCCGGAGGACCACAATATCCGGCTGGATCTCGACTCCTCCCTGGGGCGGGCGGACCTCCGGACCTCGGGGGCCTGGCGGGAGGCGGCCCAGGAGCTGACCTTCCGCCTGGAGCAGGCCCACCTCCGTCCGGCGAACCTGCCCGACTGGCGGCTGGAGGCCCCGGTGGAGGGGGCCGTCGGCGCCGCCACCGCCCGCCTCGGGCGCGGCTGCTGGAGCGACGGCGAGGGGCAGCTTTGCCTGGAGGCGGAGCGCGGCGCGGAGGGACTCCACGGGCAGCTCGCCGCCCAGGGGGTTCCCCTGGGCTACCTCCTGCCCCTGCTGCCCCCGGACACCGGCATCGAGGGCACCCTGAGCGCCTCCGGGGCCTTCACCCTGCCCACCGACGGTCCGCCCACCGGTCGGCTGGCACTCGTCACCAGCGCGGGACGCATCCTGCAGAGCGGCGACGCCGAGGCCCTCAACGGCCAGCAGGTGCTGGATCTCCGACCGAGCTGGGCGACGATGGAGACCGACGGCCGGCGGGCGGTGACGGATTTCGCCCTGAATCTCGGCGACGACGACCAGCTCACCGCCCACGCCGAATTGGGCCTGGGCGACGGCCCCATGGCCGACCAGCCCCTGTCCGGCCGCCTTCAGGGCGCCATCACCGATCTCCAGCCCATCTCCCTCTTCGCCCCCGACATCCAGGACGTGGACGGGGCCCTGCGGGCCGACCTGCAAGTGGACGGCACCGTGGCCGAGCCCCGCCCCTCCGGAGAGCTGGGCCTTTCCGCCGACACCGCCACCCTGGTTCCCGCCGGGTTGACCATCCGCAACTTCCGGCTCGTGGCCTCGCCCCAGTCCACCCGCTCCATCCGCCTTCAGGGCCGAGCGGAATCGGGCGAAGGCGCCCTGGACCTGGCGGGCGCGGCCGGCATGGGCGACGAAGGCCCCACCCTGGATCTGGCCATCACCGGAGAGGAATTCCTCGCCTACGACACCACCGACATCCGGGTCTGGATCTCCCCGGACCTCCAGGTAAAGGCCCGGCGGCCACGGGTGGACGTCACCGGGACCGTGCGCATCCCGCGGGCGGAGATCGAGGTCAAGGAGCTGCCCGAAACCGGGGTGGTGCGGGTCTCGGAGGACCAGGTCCTGGTGACGGAAGAGGACGAGGCGGAGGCCGGGGAGCCGCCCTGGGAGGTCGCCGCCCGCGTGCGGGTGGTCCTGGGCGACCTGGTACGCTTCGAGGGCTTCGGCCTGAAGAGCCGGATCGTTGGGGACCTGACGGTTCAGGAGGGGCCGGGGCAGCCCACCACCGCCACCGGAGAGGTTCGCACCGAGGAGGGCGAGTACAAGGCCTACGGCCAGGATCTGGAGATCCGCACCGGGCGCCTGGTGTTTGGCGGGGGACCGGTCTCCTCCCCGGGCCTGGAGATACGGGCGGTACGCACGCCCCGGCCCGACATCACCGTGGGGGTGGAGGCCAAGGGGCCCCTGCGCGAGCCGGAGTTCTTCCTGTTCTCCGAGCCCGGCATGTCGCAGACCGAGCAGCTGTCCTGGCTGGTGCTGGGCCGGCCGCTGGATCAGGCCTCGCGGGGGGAGCAGTCGGCCCTGAGTCAGGCCGCCATCCTCCTGGGCCGCCAGGGCGGCCAGTTCCTGGCGGAGACCATCGGCGAGGACCTGGGCCTCGACGAGGTGTCGCTGGAGGCCCGGGAGACCACCACCGAGGAGGGCGAGCAGACGGAGGAGGCCGCCCTGGTTCTGGGCAAGTACCTGTCGCCGCGGCTGTACGTGAGCTACGGCATCGGCCTGTTCGACTCCGCCAACACCTTCCGCATGACCTACACCCTGGCCCGCCACTGGCAGCTGGTCACCGAGTCCAGCGCCCAGGAGACCGGCGGCGACCTGTTCTACACCATCGAGAGCGGCGGGGACTGAAGGGGCCGCCCTTCCCTGCTAGGATATGCGCCCTTTCGGACCGCTCCCGGATGGCCCCATGACCCACACCCACCTCAAGGGCAAGGACTGCCCCCTCGAAGCCACCATCGAGACCCTCTCCGCGCGCCTGGCCGAGGCCGGCTTCGCGGTGGAGGAGGCCTCCTGGCTGAACCCCGTCGCCCACGTCCACTCCGTGCACATCCGCGAGGTGGACTGCCCGCTGCTGTTCACCAACGGCAAGGGCGCCTCGCGCAAGGCCTGCCTGGCCAGCGGCCTGGGGGAGTTCGTGGAGCGGCTGGCCAACAACTACTTCTTCGCCGACTTCTACCTGGGTCCGGAGCTTGCCGCGGCGCCCTTCGTCCACTACCCCTTCGAGCGCTGGTTCCCGGTATCCGCCGACGGGGGGATCCCCGAAGGGCTACTGGACGAGGACCTGCTGGCCGTCTACGACCCCGAGGGCGAGCTGCGCGGCGAGCACCTGGTGGACACCAATTCCGGGGCCTTCGAGCGCGGCGTCTGCGCCCTGCCCTACGTGCGCCAGCGCGACGGCGCCACGCGCTGGTTCCCGGTGAGCCTCATCGGCAACCTCTACGTCAGCAACGGCATGTCCGCCGGCAACACCCCGGAGGAGGCCCAGGTGCAGGGCCTGGCGGAGATCCTCGAGCGCGCCGTGAAGAACCGCGTCATCGCCGGGGGCATCGCCCTGCCGCAGGTGCCGGCGGCGGTGCTGGACCGCTATCCGGCCATCCGGGAGGGCATCCGCGGCCTGGAGGAGGCGGGCTTCGGCGTGCGGGTGGGCGACGCCTCCCTGGGCGGGCGCTATCCGGTGATGAACGTCACCCTGCTCAACCCCGCCGACGGCGGCGTGTTCGCCTCCTTCGGCGCCCACCCCACCTTCGAGATCGCCCTGGAGCGGGCCCTCACCGAGCTGCTGCAAGGCCGGGGGCTGGACCGGCTCGACGGCTTCCCTCCGCCCACCTTCGACATGGCGGAGGTGGCCGACCCGCAGAACCTGGAGCTGCACTTCATCGACTCCAGCGGGATGGTGGCCTGGGACTTCCTGCGCGAGGAGCCCGACCACCCCTTCGCCGACTGGAACCTGGAGGCGGACAACGCCACCGAGCGGGAGCACCTGGTGGGCCTGCTCCACGAGGAGGGCTACGACGTCTTCATCGCCGACTACACCCACCTCGGCGCCTACGCCTGCCGCATCCTGGTCCCCGGGCTCTCGGAGATCTACCCGGTGGACGAGCTGGTGGTGAACAACAACAACGAGGGCGCCCGGGTGCGCGAGCGGATCCTCTCCCTGCCGGCCCTGGAGACCGCGCAGTGGGATGCCCTGTACGAGGAGCTGGAGGTGGGCGGCCACAACGACTACCAGCCCGTGCACGAGCTCATCGGCGTCGCCCCGGACCCGGGCACCCTGTGGGCGGAGATGCGCCTCGGCGAGCTCAAGGCCCTGCTGGCCCTGGCCCTGGGCCGGGAGGCGGAGGCCCTGGGCTGGGTGGAGTGGTGCCTGGGCACCGGCGAGCTTGCGGAGGGGCGCCGGCCCCTGTTCCGCTGCCTGCGGGCCCTGCTGGAAATGGCCGAGGCCGGCCGGGAGCGGGCCGACTACCGGCCGTCCCTGGCCGGGCTGTACGGGGAGGCGACCCTGGTCCGCGCCGAGGCCGTCCTGGACGGGCGCGAGGTATTCCCCGGCCTGGGCTGTCCCGGGCCTGAGCTGGAGGGCTTCGAGCGGCACCGGGCCCTGCTGGCCGCCTACCGCCGGCTCCACGAGGTCAAGGAGGCCGGCGCCCCGGCTCCTTGAAGCGGGCGCCCGGCCGGAACAGGGGGACCCTGGGGGCCGATGGCCATGGCGGGCCGGACCCGATCCCGCCTATGCCCCCCTGCTCCCATGGTGGAGGATATCCTAGTAGGGTGCCGGTATGGGCCCCTGGCTCCCCCGGGGCTCACGCCCCCTCCTCCTGCGGGGGATCAAGCGGGACCCGCCATCCCGTTGCGGGTCAACAGCCCAAGCCACATCCGACTACGGGGCGCCAAATGGACGACACCACGCTGCTGATCATTACCCTGGTTGGGATCGGAGTGGTCCTGGTCATCGCCGGGGTGGCCACCCTGGCCCTGGCCGGCAAGCCCAAGAAATGACGCCGGCCGGCCCCGGCCTTCCTGCACACAGCCACACAAAGGGCAGCCCGCGGGCCGCCCCTGGTTCGTATCCGGGAGGCTGAAGGGCCGGCTCAGGTGGCCAAACAGCTCTCCACGTACTCCGGGACCCGCTCCAGGGCCGCCTCCAGGTTCTCCGGCTCCTTGCCGCCGGCCTGGGCCATGTCGGCGCGGCCGCCGCCCTTGCCGCCCACGCCCTCCGCCACCCGGTTCACCAGATCCCCGGCGGAGAAGCGGTCGGTAAGATCGTCGGTCACCCCGGCGATCAGGCTCACCTTGCCCTTCTCGGGATCGGGCACGCCGAGGACGATCACCCCGGAGCCGAGCTTCTGCTTGAGCTGGTCCACGGTCTGGCGCAGGGACTTGGGGTCCTGGCCCTCCAGGGCGGCGGCGAGCACCTTGATGCCGCCCACCTCCTGGACCCGGTCCAGGAGGTCGCCGCTGGCGGCGGTGGCCAGCTTGCTCTTGAGGCGCTCCACCTCCTTCTCCAGGTCCCGGGAGCGCTCCGCCAGCTCCGCCACCCGCTCGTCGGCGTCGGCCCGGGTGCCCTTGAGGAGCCCGGCGATGCGGCCGATCTGGTCCTCCTGGCCCTGCACGTAATTGAGCGCCTCCTGGCCGGTGAGGGCGGTGATCCGCCGCACCCCGGCGGCGATGCCGGTCTCCTCCACGATCTTGAACAGGCCGATGTTGCCGGTGCGGGAGACGTGGGTGCCGCCGCACAGCTCCATGGAGGCCGGGCCCATGGTGATCACCCGCACCTGCTCGCCGTACTTCTCGTCGAAGAAGGCGATGGCCCCCTGGGCCTGGGCCTGGTCCAGGGTCATCCAGTCGGCGCTCACCTCGTAGTTGGCGCGGATGTGGCGGTTCACCTCGTTCTCGATGGTGCGCAGCTGGTCGGGGGTCAGCCCCTCGTAGTGGCTGAAGTCGAAGCGCAGGCGCTCCGGGTCCACCAGCGAGCCCATCTGGCGCACGTGCTCGCCGATCTGGCGGCGCAGCGCGCCGTGCAGGAGGTGGGTGGCCGAGTGGTTGTAGGCGGTGGCGTGGCGGGCGGACTCGTCCACCGCGCAGTGCACCGTCTCGCCGGTCTTCAGCCGGCCCCGCTCCAGCCGGCCCACGTGGGCCACCAGCCCCGGCAGGGGGAGCTGGGTGTCGGTGACCACGAACTCCGCCTCGGCGGTGGTGATGCGCCCGGTGTCGCCCACCTGGCCGCCGGACTCGCCGTAGAAGGGGGTCTGGTTGAGCACCAGCACCGCCTCCTCGCCGGCGTTCAGCTCCTGGAAGCAGGCGTCGTCCTTGAGGATCCCCGTGAGGGCGGCCTCGGCGCTGAGGGTCTGGTAGCCGAGGAACTCGGTCCCCTGGTGGCTCTCCAGGAGGTCGTAGTAGGCCTGCGGCACCCGCTCCTCGCCGGAACCGCCCCAGGAGGCGCGGGCGCGGGCCTTCTGCTCGGCCATGTGCTCGTCGAAGCCGGCGGTATCCACGCTCAGGCCCCGCTCCCGGGCGATGTCCTCGGTGAGGTCCAGGGGGAAGCCGTAGGTGTCGTAGAGGCGGAAGGCGGCCTCGCCGGGGATCTCCTTGGCGCCCTCGGGCAGGTTGCGGATCACCTCGTCGAGGTGGGCCAGGCCGTCGGACAGGGTGGCCGCGAAGCGCTCCTCCTCGATCCGCAGCACCCGCTCGATGGTGGCCTGCTGCTCGTCCAGCTCGGTGAAGTGGTGGCCCATGGCGTCCACCAGGGGCTGCACCAGCTGGTGGAAGAAGGGGCCCTGGATGCCGAGCATGCGGCCGTGGCGGGCGGCGCGCCGGATGATGCGGCGCAGCACGTAGCCGCGCCCCTCGTTGGAGGGGATGACGCCGTCGGCGATCAGGAAGGAGCAGGCGCGGATGTGGTCGGCGATCACGCGCAGACTGACGTCGGTGGCGTCGGCGTCGTTGTAGCGCACCCCGGCCAGCTCCGCCGCCTTGTGGATCAGGGGCAGGAACAGGTCGGTGTCGAAATTGTTGTGCACCCCCTCCATGACCGCCGCGATGCGCTCCAGGCCCATGCCGGTGTCGATGTTGGGCTTGGGCAGGTCGTGGAGGTTGCCCTCGGCGTCCCGGTTGTACTGCATGAATACCAGGTTCCAGATCTCCACGTAGCGGTCGCCCTCGTCCTCGCCGGAGCCGGGGGGCGCGCCGGGGAGCTCGGGGCCGTGGTCGTAGAAGATCTCGGAGCAGGGGCCGCAGGGACCCGTATCGCCCATGGACCAGAAGTTGTCCTCGGCGCCCACGTAGGCGAAGCGCGCGGGGTCGATGCCCATCTCGTCGAGCCAGATGCGCGCCGCCTCCTCGTCCTCGGTGTACACCGTGACGAAGAGCTTCTCCTCCGGCAGGCCGAGCTCCTCGGTGAGGAAGGCCCAGGCGTAGGCGATGGCCTCGCGCTTGAAGTAGTCGCCGAAGGAGAAGTTGCCCAGCATCTCGAAGAAGGTGTGGTGCCGGGCGGTGTGGCCCACGTTCTCCAGGTCGTTGTGCTTGCCGCCGGCACGCAGGCAGCGCTGGCTGGTGACCGCGCGGTTGTAGTCCCGGTGCTCGCGACCCAGGAACACGTCCTTGAACTGCACCATGCCGGCGTTGGTGAACAGCAGGGTGGGGTCGTTCTGGGGCACGAGCGAAGCGCTCGGGACCACCTCGTGGTCCCGGGCCGCGAAGAACTCCAGGAACCTTCTACGAATCTCGGCGCCTTCCATGACGGGCCTCTTCGGCAATCCAGTGGGGGGAGTCGGTGCGCCCTTCCGGGGGCGCAAGGCACGGACGGGCGGGGCCATCCCCGTGGCCCCGCCCGTCCGCGTCCTCGGTTCGTGGTTTAGAAACCCGTTTCGTCCTCCGGGTTTCCTCCGCCCCGCAGAAGCCCGGCGCATACCTCCGGATCGAAGCCGCGCTGCTGCAGGTAGCGGGTGCGCTTGGCCCGCTCCCGAATGTCCGCGGGCGGCGCGTCGCCGAAGCGCTTGGCGAGCTGGTCGGCCGCCAGGCGCCGCTCCTCGTCCCGCTCCAGGGCGGCGTGCCGCAGCCCCTCGCCGTCCACGCCGTGCTCGCGCAGCTCCGCCTCCACCCGGCGCGGGCCGAAGCCCTTGGCGAAGCGGGCGCGGGCGTATTCCTCGGCGAAACGCCGGTCCGACTGGGCCCCCTCCGCCTCCAGGCGGTCCAGGGCGGCATCGGCGGCCGGGCGCGGGTGGTCCCGCTCGGCCAGCTTGCGGGCCAGCTCCCGCCGGCTGTGCTCCCGGCGCACCAGGAGCTTGAGGGCCTGCGCGTAGGCGGCCTCCACGGCCTCGTCGTCCCGGCCTTCCGGTTCCGTCATGGCGCCCCGGCGGGACCTAGGCCTGTCCCTGCTCCGCCTTGCCGCCGGCGTCCTTGCCGCCGCCGGCCTTCTTCTCGGCGCCCTGGGCCGCGCCCTTGTCCGCGGCGGCTTCGGCGGCCTGCGGCTCCCCGTCTCCGGCCGGAGCGGGGCTCAGGCCGGCGGCCTCGCGGATCTTGGCCTCCAGCTCCGCCGCCATCTCGGGGTTGTCCTTGAGGAACTGGCGGACGTTCTGCTTGCCCTGGCCGATGCGCTCCCCGTTGTAGGAGTACCACGCCCCGGACTTCTCGATCAGGCCGTGCTCCACGCCCAGGTCGATGATCTCGCTCTCCCGGGAGACGCCCTCGCCGTAGAGGATGTCGAACTCGGCCTCGCGGAACGGTGGCGCCACCTTGTTCTTGATCACCTTGACCCGGGTGTGGTTCCCCAGCACCTCCTCACCCTGCTTGATGGCGCCGGTGCGGCGGATGTCCAGGCGCACGGCGGAGTAGAACTTGAGGGCGTTGCCGCCGGTGGTCGTCTCCGGGCTGCCGAACATGACGCCGATCTTCATGCGGATCTGGTTGATGAAGAAGACGGTGGTCTTGGAATTGTTGATGGAGCCCGTGAGCTTGCGCAGGGCCTGGGACAGCAGGCGGGCCTGCAGGCCCACGTGGGAGTCGCCCATCTCGCCCTCGATCTCGGCCTTGGGCACCAGGGCGGCCACCGAGTCGATCACCACCGCGTGCACCGCCCCGGAGCGCACCAGCATGTCGGCGATCTCCAGGGCCTGCTCGCCGGTGTCCGGCTGGGAGACCAGCAGCTCGTCCACGTTGACGCCCAGCTTGCGGGCGTAGGTGGGGTCCAGGGCGTGCTCGGCGTCGATGAAGGCCGCCACGCCCCCGGCCTTCTGGGCCTCGGCCAGGGCGTGCAGGGTCAGCGTGGTCTTGCCCGAGGACTCCGGGCCGAAGATCTCGATCACCCGGCCGCGCGGATAGCCCCCCACGCCCATGGCGATGTCCAGGTTCAGGGAGCCCGACGGCGTCACGGGGACGTCGAAGGCCTCCTGGTCCCCCAGGCGCATGACCGAGCCCTTGCCGAACTGCCGGTCGATGTTCTTGATCGCCGAGTCGAGCGCCTTCTGCTTTTCCGCATCCATAGCCGCCACCTTTTCGGAACGCCGGCGCCCCTCGGGCACCGCGGAATATTCGGACTGTTATCCGCAGGGTAACGCACCCGGAACGTTTTGAGAACTTTCCGAGAACAAAAAGCCGCCCGGCCCCGGGGATGCCTCGACCGGATTCAGTCCACAAGCTCCAGGGCCAGGGCGATGGCGGCGTTCACCGTCCGCCAGCGGACCTCCCCGCGCGTGCCCGGAAACACGAACCGCCGGGCCTCGGGGGCGGCGTCGCAGCGCCCGGCACCGATCCACACCGTGCCCACCGGCTTCTCCGCGGTGCCTCCCCCGGGGCCGGCGATCCCGGTGACGGCCAGGGCCAGATGGGCCGGGGCGCGCTCCAGGGCCCCCTGGACCATGGCGCGGGCCACCGGCTCGCTCACGGCGCCGTGGCGCTCCAGCACACCGCCGGGAACGCCCAGCAGGGCCTCCTTGGCGGCGTTGGTGTAGGTGACCCAGCCGCGCTCCACGTAGGCGGAGCTGCCGGGCACCGCCGTGAGCCGCTCGGCCACGCCCCCACCGGTGCACGATTCCGCGGTGGCGATGGTCCGCCCGGCGGCCGCCAGGCGCCGCCCCAGGTAGCGCTCGGGGGAGCGCAGCCCGGGATCCAGCCAGGGATCCCGGGCGCCCGCCGCATCGCCCACCCACCACTCGCCGGGGAGGCCGGGCGTCAGGGTGGCGCCTTCCGGCAGGCGGGCCCGCAGGCCCTCCTCGTCGGGGGCCACGGCGGCGAACCGGCCCGGTCGCCGCGGGTCCAGGCCGGCCGCCGCCAGGGCCGCCACCAGGGCCTCCTCGGCCAGCTCCGGCTGGCGGATGCGCACGGCCAGGGTCCCCTCCTCCCGGGACCACTCCGCCACGGCCAGCCCGTCCACCCGGACGGGCTGGCCCTCTCCGGGCCCTTCGTTCGGCGCTACGGTCACCCGCAGGTCCGGCCGGGCCGCCTCCGGGACGACCGCGAAGCCGGACAGGCCGACAAGCGTCCGGAGCCGGGCCAGCCGGGCGGCCAGCCAGGGCTCGGTCCCCTGTCCGGGGACATGGACGACGGCCTGTCCGGGCACGGCGCGCACCTCCGGGGCTAGCCGGCGTAGCCCCCGGGCCACCAGCGGAACAGGAGCTGGAGCACCACCAGGGCGTAGAGCCCCGCCACCATGTCGTCCAGCATGATGCCCAGTCCGCCGGAGATCCGGGCATCCAACCAGCCGACGGGAAATGGCTTGAGAATATCAAAGGCCCGGAAGAGGATAAAGCCGGCCACGATGGGGCCCCAGCCGGGGGGCGCGGCGGTCATGGCGATGAGGTAGCCCACCACCTCGTCCCAGACCACCGGGGAGGGATCGCCCACCCCGTAGGCCCGCGCGCCCACGGAGCAGATCCAGACATGGAAGGGAAAGGCGGCCAGGACCACCAGCAGGTAGAGGTGCCAGGGCAGCGCCGCCGAGAGGGCCATGTACAGCGGGATGCCGAGCAGGGTGCCGAAGGTGCCCGGGGCCAGGGGGATGCGGCCCAGCCCCAGCCCCTCCGCCAGCCAGACCACGGGCTTCACGCGCCGCCCCTTTCCTCGCCGGGGAAATGGTCGTAGCCGCCTCCCTCCCCGGGCACCCCCTCGCCGAACACCTCGCCGGGGCGGTCCGCCACCACCCGGCCGATGGGAGTGAAGCGGGTGTCGGACTCGTACTTGGCGCGGTGGATGCCCTCGAAGGCCTCCTCCCCGGCGGCGAAGACCAGCTCGAAGTCCTCGCCCCCGGACAGGGCCAGGGGCAGGGGGTCCCGGCCCGTGGCCCAGGACCACTCGCCCATGGGGGCCGACAGGGGCAGCCGCGCGGTGTCCAGCTCGATGCCCACCCCGCTGGCCGCCGCCAGGTGGCGCAGGTCGGCGAGCAGGCCGTCGCTCACGTCGATGGCGGCGGAGGCCACCCCGGCGATCCCCTGGCCGTAGGCCAGCGGGGGGCGCGGGCGCAGATGGCGCTCCACCAAGAGGTCGTAGGCGGGCAGCCAGTCGGTCGGGGGACCGCGGAGCAGCTCCAGCCCGGCGGCGGCGTCCCCCAGGGTGCCCGTGACGTACACGGTGTCGCCGGGCCGGGCGCCGTCCCGCCGCAGGGCCCGCTCCGGGGCCACCCGCCCCAGCAGGGTGAGGGACAGGGCCAGCGGCCCCGGCGTGGCCACCGTGTCGCCGCCCACCAGGGCGATGCCCCACGCCGCCAACGCCTCGTGCAGACCGTCGGCCAGGCGTCCGGCCCGCTCCCGGCTCAGGTCCCGGGGCAGGGAGGCGGCGAGCAGGGCGTGGCGGGGCCGCGCCCCCATGGCGGCGAGGTCGGAGACGTTCACCGCCACCGCCTTCCAGCCCAACGCCGCGGCGTCGCCGCCCGGCAGGGCGTGCACGCCCTCCTCCACGGTGTCCACGGCCGCCACCCAGTCCTCCTCCCCGCCATGGGCGAGCAGGGCGGCGTCGTCGCCGATGCCGGCGTGGACGTCGGCCGGCCGCGAACGGTCGCGGTGGAACAGCTCCTCGATGAGGGCGAACTCCCCCGCCGAACCGATGGGCGCCTCCCTATCCGTCACCGGCGGTTCCCCCTTCGCCCTGGGCGCGCCGCTCCCGGGCGATGCGATCGAGGACGGCGTTGACGAAGCGGTAGCCCTGGTCCGTGCCGAAGGACTTGGCCAGCTCCACCGCCTCGTTGATCACCACCCGGTAGGGCACGTCCTCCCGCTCCAGGAGCTCGCCGACCCCGGCGCGCAAGATGGCCTGCTCCACGCCGGTGAGCTCGGAGAGGCGCCGGGGCATGATGGCCGGGGCGATGAGGCCGTCGATCTCCTCCTGGCGCTCCACAGCCTTGCGCAGCAGGTGCTGGAAATAGGCGCGCTCCGCCCCCTCCAGGTAGCCGGCGTCGAGGAACTCCATCTCCAGCTGCCGGGGGTCCTGGGGGTTGTAATGCCACTGGTACAGCGCCTGCACCAGGGCCTCGCGGGCGCGGTGTCGTTCGTTCATGGGACGGATGATTCCTGCCAGATGTGCTCGGTATCGGATTCTATTAAGGAAAGGGGCCGTCCGCGTGCTTGCCCGCCAAAAGGGCTTCAGAACGTGCACAGGCCGGGTGTTGGAGCCCGCTTCCGCGGGCGATGGCCGGATAGGGCCCGCAGGGCTGGGTAGACATCGCTCACTAAAGTGAGCTCCTAC
>NZ_JBKGZG010000041.1:0-24915 GCF_046545655.1 Thiohalorhabdus sp.
GGAGGGCTTGCCCCGCGTCCCGGATCCGGCCAAAGAGTAGAAAAAGAATTGCTGCGCCGGGACGCTGGGGCGTCAGGGGCCGGCCGCGAAGGCCTCCTCGGCCTCCCGAACCAGGGCCTCCACCTCGTGCTCGTGACGCGGGGAGAAGTGGAAGGGCACCAGCTCCCGCACCCCCGCCCGCGCGGCCAGCCGGCCGGCCTGCGGGGCGGTCAGGTGGTAGGTGGTCGCGGCCCGCTCCGCCTCGTGCCCGCGGAAGACCGCCTCGATGTAGAGCCGGTCCGCGCCGCGCACCAGCGCCGCGATGCGCTCGGCGTTGCCCGGGCTGTCCACGGCGTCCACCACGTAGCCCACCTTCTGCCCCCGCTCCCGGGACAGGAGCCCCTCCCGCAGCTCGCCGAGCGGCAGGGTAGGGGGACGGTTCGCCGGGTCCTTCCAGCCCACGCGGATGGGGGTGGCATCGGGGTCGCCCCGCCGCACCGCCGCCTTGAGCTCCGCCAGCCAGGGCCCCGGCGCCAAGCCCCGCTCCTCCAGCCGGTTGCGCCAGACGTTGAGGTGCTCGGGCTCCTCCAGGGCGAAGGCGAGGCAGGGGGTGCGGTGGTCCAGCTCCGCCGCCTGCACCCGGAAGGCCTCCTCGTCCACCAGCAGGCCCCCCGGAAACCGGGGCGGCTCCAGCTCCTCCCGCCGGAAGCCGCTGCGGACCCGGAAGCGGGCCCGGCGTAGCGGCCCGTCCTTGGCGTACTCCGCCACCTCCAGGGTGAGGTCGTTGGCGTAGTTTGCCACCAGATTCCAGGTGTAGCCGCCCAGCTTGTGCCCCACCCGGTCGATGAAGCCCGGCGGGCCGAACAGGCGCAGGCGCACGTCCCGGCCCAGGCAGACCCGCAGCAGGCGGTCGAAGCCGGCGAAATGGTCCATGTGGGCGTGGGAGACGAAGACGTGGGTGAGGCGCAGGATCTTGCGCGGGGCGAGGTTCGGGATCTCGCCCAGGTCGAACAGCAGGGCCCCGCGCCGATCCAGGAATTCCACGTAGAGGGCGGGGTCTCCCAGGGGGCCGTTCACCAGTGCGGGGTGGAAGGTGGGGCGCATGGCGGCGGGCTCCTACCGGTACCGGCGCCGGCGGGCGCCGCCGGGCCTGCCCCTCATCATGGAGGCCGCGGCCGGGGGTGACAAACCGGGCCGCGGGGCTCAGCCGGGACCGTAAGTCCACTCCCCATGCGGGACGGGCGCGCCCAGGTAGAAGCCCTGGGCGCGGTCGCAGCCCCATTGGCGCAGCAGGTGCAGGGCCTCCTCGTCCTCCACCCCCTCGGCCACCACCTGCAGCCCCAGACTGTGGCCCAGGTCGATGGTGGAGCGCACGATGGCCTGGTCCTCGGGATCCCGATGGAGCCCCATGACGAAGGACTTGTCGATCTTGAGGGTGTCCACGGGGAGCTCCTTGAGATAGCCGAGGGCGGAGTAGCCGGTGCCGTAGTCGTCCACGGCGACGCGCACGCCGAGGGCGCGCAGCTCGCCCAGGATCCGCTTGGCGCGCTCGGCGTCGGCCACCACCGCGTTCTCCGTGATCTCCAGCTCCAGGCAGCGGGCCGGCAGCTCCCAGGCCGCCAGGTGGTTGCGGATCTCCTCCACCAGGCCGGTCTCCTGGAGGTCGTCCGCCGACAGGTTGACGGCGACTCCCAGGTCGCGCCCGGCAAGGCGCCATTGGGCGCACTCCCGCATCGAGGCATTGATCACCCGGCGGGTCAGGGCGTGGAGGACGCCGGCCCGCTCCGCCATGCCGAAGACGTCTTGCGGCGGCAGGGGGTGAGCTCCGGACGGGCCCCAGCGCAGCAGGGCCTCCGCGCTGGCGGTTCGGCCCGAGGCCAGGTCCGTCTGGGGCTGAAAGTGGACGGGGACGCGGTCCTGGCGGATGTCCTCGAAGAGGTCGTTCACCCGGGTGAGGCGCTCCACGGTGTCGGGGTGGTGGTCGGAATGGAACTCCACAAAGCCCTGGCGGAGCCGCTTGGCCTCGTACATGGCCAGGTCGGCGCGCCGGATGAGGGTCTCGGGATCCTCGCCGTGCTCCGGGAAGAGGGTGATCCCCATGCTGCCGCCGATGTGCAGGTCGCCGTTGCCCGAGCTCAGCGGGGCGCGGAGGCGGGCGAGCACCTTGCCCGCCACGTGCTTGGCGGCGTCGCCGTCCGTGTCCGGCAGCAGGATCCCGAATTCGTCCCCGCCGAAGCGGGCTACCGTGTCCGAGTCCCGGAGGACCCTGCGGAGGCGCTGGGCCACTTCCACCAGCACGCGGTCGCCGGTGGGATGGCCGAAGGTGTCGTTGATCTCTTTGAAGAAATCCAGGTCCAGCATGACCAGGGCGCCGGGGCGTCCCTCCCGGCGGGCCCGCTGGATGGCCTGGTTGAGGCGGTCCTCCAGCAGCGGGCGATTGGGCAGATCCGTGAGGGGGTCGTGGAAGGCCTGGTGCTGCAGGTCGGACTCCCGGGAGCGCACCTCCTCGCGCATGACCCCGAAGGCGTGCACCACGTCCTCGATCTCCCGGGGGCCACGCGGCAGGGCCGGCGCCCCGGTGCCGCCCTCGGCCTCCCGCTTGATGGCCCCCGCCACCCGCGCCAGGGGGGCGAGGATGCCCCGGTTGAGGAAGGCGTAGCCCAGCACCACCACCCCCAGGTGGACCACCAGCAGGCCCCACAGCATGGCCGTGAGGTGGCTGGCCACCGTGGCCATGGAGTCCGTGGCCCGGTTGGCGGAATCCGCCAGGCGCTTGTCGAGGCGGATGAGGGAGGACTGGATGGACTGGTAGAGGGGGTGGAGGGAGCCGGTGATGAGCGGGAAGTCCTCCCGCCAGTTGTGGTTGATGTAGACGCTGCGCACCCGCTCGAAGGCGTCGTTCCAGCGGCGGGCCTGCTCCCGCATGGTTGCCACCGCCTGCTCCTGCACCAGGGGAAGGGCGCCGCGTTCGGCGCGCTCCTCGAGCTCCGCCAGGGACTCGGACACGCCGCGGAAGAAGGATTCCACGTTCCGGACCCGGGTCTCGTCCTCGTCTCCGCCCAGCATCCCCATGCGGGCGGTCATGTAGAGTCGGAACTCCGCGATCATGCGGCTCCACTGGTAGCGGCCGTGGTGCAGCACCTCGGCCACCTCGCCGTCCGCCGCCCGGCCCAAGGGGCCGGCAGTGCGGGAGGCATCGGAGGACAGGGCGAGCTGGGCCGCATTGAGGAAGGCCCGGCTGGCGGGCTCGAGCTTGTCACGCATGATGCGCAGCGCGGGGTACATCCGGTCCGGGGAGGTGCGGATGGCGATGAGCGACCGGGCTTCCTCCTCCAGATCCACGAAGGCCTGTTCCAGTTCGCGGGCGGGGGGTTCCCAGTGGTTGCGCCCCACCCAGGGCAGCCCGCGGAGCCGCTCGGCCCCATCCTGGGCGCGCTGGATGGCCTCCAGGGCCCGGGTACGGCTCTTCTCGTCGGGGGTCAGGGTGAAGGCCTGCAGGTAGTGCTCCGCCTCCCAGAAGGCGTTCTGCAGCGTGCGGCTGACCTCCAGGGCCTCCTGGCGCTGCTGGAAGTGCTCGGTGCGCAGGGACTGCTGCTCATGCAGGTAGGCCTCCGCGAACCAGCTGCTGGCGAGCAGAACCGCCAGGACCAGCAGGGCGCCGAGGAGGTAGCGCCCGTGCAGGCTGTTGAGCTCCGGCGGCGAAAAAGAGGGGACGCGTGGGGGCAAGGCCAGGGTTCTCCGGGGGCTCGGGGCGCCCCAAGGCGACTCCGGGGGCGGTGCCCCATGATCAAGGGGTTACGGAATTCTGCTTCAGCCGGCGCTCGGGCTCAAGGGATGTCCCCAAGGTCGGGGGCGGTTGTCCGGTTCCTCGGACACGGCGGCGGAAAAAACCGCCCTCCAATCCGGAAAGGGTATGGACCCGGACTTTCTTCGACCCCCGGGGCCCGGTATGGTTACGCTGTCCGCTCGTGGCAACCTCGAGGTGCCGGCTTGTCCTCCATGCTTCCCGACCACGCCCGGGACTGGCCCCTCTGGGCCCGCCTGCTGCACGGTGCGATCCGCGCCTATTGCCGCTTTTTCCATCGCCTCCACGCCGAGGCCAGCACCCTCCCGGAGGCGGGCCCGGCGCTTCTGGCGGCCAACCACCACGCCGGCCCGGACCCGCTGTTCCTCATCGCCACCAACCGCCGGCTCATCTCCTTCCTGATCGCCATGGAGTACTACCGGGTGGGCGCCCTGACCTGGCTGTACGACAAGGCCGGCTGCGTGCCCGTGAAGCGGGTGCGGCCCACCGCCTCCAGCCTGCGCGGGGTGCTGGAGCGGCTGGAGCAGGGCAGGGTGGTGGGGATCTTCCCCGAGGGCGGCATCCACCCCCCGGAGGAACGGGTCCACCCCAAGGCGGGCATCGCCATGCTGGCCCTGGAGAACGGCGCGCCGGTCTTTCCGGTGCACATCGACGGCATCCGGCAGCTGCCCGGACACGACGTGAAGACCTTCCTGCGCCCGCGCCGGGTGCGGGTGCGGTACGGCCCGGCGGTGGACCTGGACGATCTGCGTCGGCGCTACACCGGCGACCGGGACCGCGCCCTCCTCAACGAGGCCGCCCGGCGCATCGTGGACGCCATCTATGCCCTTTCACGCTGAGCAGGCGCCGGAGCAGGGCTGGGCCGGGCGCCGCGAGATCCTCGCCTGGGCCTTCTACGACTTCGCCAATTCCGGCTATACCACGGTGGTGGTCACCGCCGTGTTCAACGCCTACTTCGTGGGCGCGGTGGCGGGCGGCGGACCCACCGCCTGGCTGCTGTGGACGGTGGCCCTGGCCCTGTCCCACGCCCTGGTGCTGCTCATCGGCCCTTGGGTGGGGCAGACCGCCGACGAGCACGGCCGGCTCAAGCCTTGGCTGGGCGTCTCCACCGTTTTGTGCATCCTGGGCACCGCCGCCCTGGGCCTGGTGGGCCCGGGCGACCTGACCCTGGGCATGGCGCTGATCGTGGTCTCCAACACCGCCTTCGGCCTGGGCGAGAACCTCATCGCCGCTTTCCTGCCGCGCCTGGTGCCGGTGCACCGCCTGGGCCGCACCTCCGCCTTCGGCTGGACCATCGGCTACCTCGGCGGCCTGCTCACCCTGCTGGTCTGCCTGGCCTACGTGCGCTGGTCCCAGGCGCAGGGGGGCGCCGCCGAGGACTTCGTGCCGGTGACCATGGTCATCGTGGCCGTCATGTTCGCCATCGCGGCCATCCCCACCTTTCTCTGGGTGCGGGAGCGGCCCGGCCCCCTGGCCCGCACCGGCTACCGCACCAATCCCTGGCAGCGCACCCTTCAGGCGTGGCGCGACGCGCGCCAGCTCCCCGACCTGGCCCGCTTCCTGGTGTGCCTGGGCATCTTCTACTGCGGCATCCAGACGGTGGTGGCCCTGGCGGCGGTCTACGCCGAGCAGGTGATGGGCTTCTCCAAGGACGAGACCATCAGCATGATCCTGGTGGTCAACCTGGCGGCGGCCGGCGGCGCCTGGCTCCTGGGCCGGGTGCACGACCGCATCGGCGCCGTGCGCACCGTGGCCATCACCCTGGTGGGATGGCTGGCGGCCATCCTGCTGGCCTTCTTCGCCCGGGAGCCGGGCACCTTCTGGGCGGCGGCCTTCCTGGTGGGGGCCTGCATGGGCGCCAGCCAGTCCAGCGGCCGGGCGCTGGTGGCCATGCTGTCCCCCGCCGGCCACGAGGGGGCCTTCTTCGGTCTGTGGGGGGTGGCGGTGAAGGTGGCGGCCATCGTCGGGCCGCTGTCCTACGGGCTGCTCAGCTACTTTTCCGCCGGCAACTATCGCGGCGCCTTGCTGGCCACCGCGGGCTTCTTCGTGGTGGGACTGGTCCTGCTGGCGGGGGTGGACGAGCGCCGGGGGCGGGAGCGGCGGAACCGCTTCGTCCAGGAAACCGGTGGCGGGGTGAAATGAGGGAGCGGACGTTTTCCGGAAATCCCGGTAGAACAGACCCTTGAAAGCATGCGGCGGTGTCCCCATGTAGGATGCTGGAAGGGGTTGCATCCCTCTTCTGTGTAAACTAAATTTCAATTTAGACCGTTTCTAAAACCCACCCGCCCAACGGAGGAGGCGCCACCATGGCGGATCTGAAGGGCACCAAGACCCACGAGAACCTGAAGGAAGCCTTCGGCGGCGAGTCCATGGCCAACCGCCGGTACCTGTATTTCGCCCAGAAGGCCGACGTGGAAGGGGAGAACGAAGTCTCCGCCCTGTTCCGCTCCACCGCCGAGGGCGAGACCGGCCACGCCCACGGCCACCTGGAGTTCCTGGAGGCTGCCGGTGATCCGGCCACCGACGAGCCCATCGGCGACACCGCCACCAATCTGAAGTCCGCCATCGCCGGCGAGACCTACGAGTACACCGACATGTACCCCGGCATGGCAAAGACCGCCCGGGACGAGGGCTTCGACGAGATCGCCGACTGGTTCGAGACCCTGGCCAAGGCCGAGCGCTCCCACGCCAACCGGTTCCAGAAGGCGCTGGACAACATGGACTAAGGAAATGGGACGGGCCCTACGGGGCCGGTCTCCCGCGCGCTGGGGCGCCTTTGCACAGGCCTCCAGCGCCTGAATACAGGCAGTACCTGCACCCGGAGGCCCCGGGGGCTTCACGCTGATGGGAATCCCTCTACGGCCCTCTCACGGGGTCCGTGTGGCACAGGCGCCCACCGGGGCGGGGATCTCCGGTCCGGCCCGGCCCAAGCACTCCGGCCCAACCCGAGGAGACGCGCATGGCGGAAGAGGGAGCATCCAAGGCGCCCCAGCGCCACCCCCTGAAGTGGGGCGAGGAGTCCTTCTGGGACAAGGACGCCCTCCACGAGGAGATGGACCGGGTCTTCGACATCTGTCACACCTGCCGGCGGTGTCTGTCCCTGTGCAACGCCTTTCCCACGCTCTTCGACCTGATCGACGAGTCGGAGACCATGGAGGTGGATAGCCTCACCCGGGAAGACCACTTCCAGGTGGTGGACCGGTGCTACCTCTGCGATATGTGCTTCATGGCCAAATGCCCCTATGTCCCGCCCCACGAGTGGGAGGTGGACTTCCCCCACCTGATGCTGCGGGCCAAGGCCATCCAGTACAGGGACGGCGGGCCCTCCTTCCGGGACAAGGTCCTAACGCAGACGGACACCCTGGGCCGGGTGGCGGCGCGCCCCGGCGTGGCGCCGCTGGTGAACTGGGCCAACCGGCAGAGGCCGTTGCGTGCGGCCCTGGAGAAGTCCCTCGGCGTCCACCGCGACCGGGAGCTGCCCCGCTACGCCTCCCGCACCTTCACCAGCTGGAAGAAGGCCTACCAGGGACCCGCCGTGGAGCCCACCGCGGGGGAGGAGACCGCGGGCAAGGTGGCGGTGTTCGGCACCTGCTACGTGAACTACCAGACGCCCGAGATCGGGCGCGACCTGGTGGCGGTGCTGGAGCACAACGGCATCCCCGTACGCTTCGTGGAGGGCGAGCAGTGCTGCGGCATGCCGCGGCTGGAGCTGGGCGACTTCGATTCCGTCATGGCCGCCAAGGAGGCCAACCTGCCCCGACTGGAGGCCCTGGTGGACGACGGCTGGGACATCATCGCCCCGGTGCCCTCCTGCGCGCTGATGTTCCGCCAGGAGTACGGCAACGTGGACCCCGACGACGAGCGGGCGCGCAAGGTGGCGGAGCGGGTCTTCGACCCCTTCGAGTACCTGCTGAAGCGCCACCGCGAGGGCCTGTTGAACACCGACTTCCGGCAGGGTCTGGGCAAGGTGGCCTACCACCGGCCCTGCCACCAGCATGTGCAGAACATCGGCGCCCAGACCCAGCGCATGCTGGAGCTGATTCCGGACACCGAGGTGGCGGCCTTCGAGCGCTGCTCCGGCCACGATGGCACCTGGGGCGTGAAGGTGGAGTGGTTCGAGAAGTCCATGGAGATCGGCAAGCCGCTGTTCCGCCGGGTGCGGGAGGCGGAGGCCGACCATTACGCCAGCGACTGCCCCATCGCCGGCACCCAGATCAAGCAGGGCCTGGAGACCGAGCAGCCGCCCACCCATCCCTTGACCCTGGTGCGGATGGCGTACGGGCTGGAGGAGAAGGCCTAGGGCTGTTCGGGTTCGGGTCCATGGAGAAGAATTGACGGGGCCGCAACCCTTGGAATAAGGCCGGCGTAGGAGCCCGCTTCAGCGGGCGATCCCGAATCGGACTCCGATGCCTGCACAAGCAATCGCCCGCTGAAGCGGGCTCCTACGGAGCCGGGCGCGAAAGGGTGCAACCGAATAACGGAGGATTCCCATGCAGGCGATCACCCAGCAGGACCTGCTCTCCCTGGAGGACTACGAGCGCCGGCGCAAGGAGATCCAGGAGCGCATCCAGGCCCACAAGGCGGAGCGCCGCCTGGACCTGGACGACCACATCAGCCTCTTCTTCGAGGACCGGGACACCATGTGGTACCAGGTCCAGGAGATGGCCCGGGCCGAGCGGTTGTACAAGCCCGAGGAGCTCCAGGACGAGCTCGACGTCTACAACCCGCTCATCCCCGACGGCTCCAACCTCAAGGCCACCATGATGATCCAGTACGACGACCGCGAGGAGCGCATGGCGCGCCTGGCGGAGCTGGTGGGCATCGAGCACCGCCTCTGGGTGCGGGTGGACGGCCACGACAAGGTCTACGCCTACGCCGACGAGGACCTGGACCGCTCCACCCCCGACAAGACCTCCACGGTGCACTTCATGCGCTTCGAGCTGGAACCGGAGATGGTCCGCGACTGGAAGGGCGGCAGCCCGGTGCACGTGGGCATCGATCACGACAAGCGCCAGCTCGAGGTGACGGTACCCCAGCGGCTGCACGAGAAGCTGGCCAACGACTTCGACTGAGGGGGCGGGAGAAAACCCCTCGGCCTGGGCACACCCTGGGCGGGTTGCGGCTTGCAGCCCCTCCCACAAGCACTATCCCCCCGCAAGCCCGTTCCCTATGGGAGCGGCCAGTGGCCGCGACCGGACGGGCCTTTGCTCCGGCTCGGGGCTGCACCCCCCCCAACTGTCACCCCAGGACAGGGCGGAAGCCGGGCTTCAGCCCTTCTCCTCCAAGGCCTGGCTCCGGATCCGGCCCCGCCCGTCCACCAGCCGCCGCAGGCTGCCCAGCACCGCGCCCACCGTCCCCAGCGCCGTTCCCGCCGCGATCAGGAAGAAGATCATGATCTGGTACTTCACCGCCTCCACGGGGGCGGTTCCGGACAGGATCTGCCCGGTCATCATGCCCGGCAGGCTGACGATGCCCGCCACGGACATGCCATTGATGATGGGGGTGATTCCCACCCGCACCGCGTCCCGCGCCAGATCCCGCACGGCCTCGCGGCGGGTGGCCCCCAGCGCCAGCAGCAGCTCGATGTAGCCCTGCTCCCGCCGCAGGCCGGTGAGCACCCGGTCCATCCCTAAGGCGATGCCGTTCAGGGTGTTGCCCAGGACCATGCCCAGCAGCGGGATGGCGTACTGGGGCTGGAACCAGGGGTCCACGGAGACGATGCCGAACAGGGCCACCGCCGTCACCAGGAAGGACGAGCCCACCATGATCCCCCAGCCCAGGGGATAGATGCCCCGGAAGCGGTAGCGCTGCCGAGCCACCGCCTCGCGGCCGGCGAGCACCGCCATGAGCAGGCCCAGGGCCACCACCGCCGAGGGGTGGCGCAGGCCGAAGATCCACTCCAGGATCATGCCCACCGCCAGCAGCTGCACCACCATGCGCCCCGCGGCGATGAAGATGGAGCGGCCCATGCCCAGGCTCATGGCCAGGGAGATGCCGCCGTTCAGCAGGATCAGCGCCGCGGCCACCGCCAGGTCCGCCGCGGAGAGGGCGATGGGTCCCTCAGGCGTCATGGCGGTCCTCCCCCTTGTGGGCGCGGGTCTCGAAGCGCTGCATGATCGAAGCGAACCGGCCGCGCTCCCGCTCCGGCCCGCGCAGGGCGGCGCCCTCCAGGTGGTACAGGGCGTCGCCCAGGCGGCCCGCCTGGGCGGGGTCGTGGGTGACCCAGACCACCGCCGTCCCCGAGCGCGCGCGCCGAAGGACGGCCTCCTCCACCAGCTCCGTGGCCCCCGGATCGAGGGCGCCGGTGGGCTCGTCCAGCAGCAGGACGCGGGGCTCTCCGCTCAACAGCAGGCCCAGGGCCGCGCGCAGGGCCTCCCCGGTGGACAGGGCCTGGGCGGGGCGGTCGAGCACCTCCCCGCTCAGGCCCAGGCCGGCCAGCTCCCGCTCCGGGTCCGAGGCCGCGGCCCGGTGGTGCAGGCCGCGCACCTTTGCCAGAAGGGCGCGCAGGGACTCCGTACCGAGAACCGGGGTGGCGGGCAGATAGCCCACGGAGCGGCGGTACTTCGGGGCCGGAAAGCTCTCCGCCGGTTGGCCCTCCAGCTCCACCCGGCCCCGGGCGGGCCGGTCCAGGTCCGCCAGGGCGCGCAGCAAGCGGGATTTGCCCGAGCCGCTGGGGCCGGCGAGCAGGACCAGCTCGCCCGGCCGCAGGGCCAGGTCCAGCGGGCCCAGCGGCGGCTCGGCCAGCTCCAGGTTGCGGGCGCTCAGCAGCGGGGCGGTGATCTCGGGCCTCCTCGGTGCGCTTCCGATGGCGAGGGACGGGGAAGGGCGGCTACAATGAACGCGGCCGCCGGGGGCGGCCAAGGATAGCGCATCCACCGGGCGGACTCACGTCCAGGAGAGACATCTTGTTCCTGTTTCAGCGACTGGCCGAGGAGCGCATCCAGGAGGCCATGGAGAAGGGCGGCTTCGACGACCTTCCCGGCCAGGGGGAGCCCCTGGAGCTGGAGGACGACTCCATGGTCCCCCAGGAGCTGCGCACCGCCTACCGCATGCTCAAGAACTCCGGGCACCTGCCGCCGGAGCTGGCGCCCAACCAGGAGATCAAGGAGCTGGAGGATCTGCTGGAGGCGGTGCAGGATCCGGCCGAGGCGGGCCGGGCCCGCGCCCGCCTGCGCGTCCTGGCCGAACGGGTCCAGCTGGGCCGCGGCGGCGCAACCTCCCTCAAGACCGAGCAGGTCTACAAGGAGAAGCTCCTGCGCCGCTTCGCCGAGGGGGACTGAGCCCCGGGCCCGCCCCCGGCCTCCCGCGCACCCCAGACCCCCCTTTCCACTTTCCCTTTGCATGTGTAGGGTTTTTCCTGTCCGGATTGTCCGGATCCGGTGTTTCCGTCCAGGACAGACCAGGAGGCCCTATGCGTTCCCTGAAAGGTTTCATCCTGGTGGCCGCCGTGGCGGCCTCCATGATCTTGTTCGGCATCGCCTACGGGGTGACCTCCTGGATCTCCCGGCGCTACGTCCAGCAGGACGCCCAGGAGCAGGCCCGCTTCCTCGCCGAGCAGACCTTCAGCTCCATGTTCCAGGTCATGCGGCGCGGGTGGGACCGGGAGGACGTGGAGGACTTCCTGGACGCCCTGGAGCGCAATACCGAGGGCAACCGCTTCGCCATCGAGGTGTTCCGGGGTGACCTGGTGGAGGAGCGGTTCGGAACCATCGACCAGCCGCCCCTGGACCCCGCCGTCCGCGAGGCCTTCCGCACCGGGGAGCCCGAGCGGGTAGAAGAGGGCAACCGGCTCACCTTCGTCCATCCCCTCCGGGCACGGGAGGAATGCCTGCAGTGCCACACCAACGCGGCGGCGGACGACGTCCTGGGGGTGATTACGGTGAAGGAGGACCTGGGGCCGGCCATCCAAGCGGCCCGGGAGCAGTTCCGCACCGCCTTCCTGCTCATCGCCCTGGTCCCGCTGGGGGCCGCCGTCGGGGTGGCCTGGTTCATCAGCCGCCGCATCGACCGTTCCGTGGCCTCCCTCAGCGGCAGCATCGAGCGGGTGAACACGGTGTCGGACCTGCGGGAGGTGGAGCAGGAGATCCCGGACGTGGGCTTCGCCGAGCTCAACACCCTGGCGGCGCAGGTGCGTGAGCTGTCCTCCCGCCTCCAAGGGATCGCCGTGGACAAGGACCTCCTGGAGTTCGAGATCCGGCTGCTGGAGAAGTTCGTCATCACCTCGGACGTGGTGCAGGACTGGCGGGACTACATCAAGCACCTGCTGCGGGAGATCAACGGTCTCATCGAGGCCTACTCCCTGTTCTCCCTGTTCAAGGTGGACGAGGAGCTCTACGACCTGGAGGTGTTCTGGATCCATCCCCCCAGCGCCGAGACGCGGGAGGCGGTCACCAGCCGGATCCACCGCGCCATCGCGGACAACCCCCACTTCGGGGCCGCCACGGAGGTGGAGATCCACCACAATGTGGCCGATCCCGGGGCCCCGGAGCTCGCGGTCTCCGCGGAGGAGCTGGACGTGCAGACCAAGTCCCTGTTCCTGGACAGCCCCAAGATCGGCGGGATCGTGGGGATCGGGGTCAACGCCGCCACCACCCGGGATCCCACCCGGGTGCTGGTCACCGAGAGCATCCTGTCCACGCTGCTGAACGTGGTGGGCTCCGTGCGCGCCATCTCCAAGTACACCCGGGACCTGGAGTACTACGCCAGCCGGGACCCCCTGACCAACCTCTACAACCAGCGCACCTTCCGGGAGTTCCTCAGCTACGAGGTGGGCCGCGCCGAGCGCCACGGCTACAGCTTCGGCCTGCTCGTGGTGGACCTCGACAACTTCAAGAACATCAACGACCGCTTCGGCCACCCGCTGGGGGACCAGTTCCTGCAGCGGTTCGCCGCCGCGCTGCACGACGCCCTGCGCGACGGCGACGTCTGGGCCCGCTACGGGGGCGACGAGTTCGTGGGGCTGCTGCCGGAGACCGGAGCCGAGCAGGCCTACGCGGTGGCCCAGCGGCTCCTGGAGGCCGCCGACGGCGTGGTCCTGGACGCCCCCGACGGCACCCGCGTGCGGGCCACGGTGTCCGTGGGCATCGCCATGTATCCCGCCCACGCCACCGACGCCCACGACCTGTTCCTGTTCGCGGACAACATGATGTACCGCGCCAAGACCCAGGGGAAGCACCGCATCGGCATGCCCACCGAGGAGGACGTGGTGGAGGTCTTCCGCGAGCTGGGGGAGAAGAGCCACCTGGTCCAGGAGGCCATCGACGGCGCGGCGGTGGTCCCCTACTACCAGCCCATTCGCACGGTGGCCGATGGCACCGTGGTGGCGTACGAGGTGCTGAGCCGGATCCACAGCCAGGGGGAGGTGCTGGGGGCGGAGGAGTTCATCGAACACGCCGAGCGTATGGGCGTGGTGCACAAGCTGGATTACCTGGTCATGGAGCGGGCCTTCGCCGATGCCCGGGAGGCCGGGTACCAGGGGCTCCTGTTCATCAACCTCTCCCCGCGCGCCCTGGTCCTGGAGGAGTTCCCCGCCCGCATCCGCGAACTGGTGCGGGCCCAAGGCATGGATCCCGACCGGGTGGTCTTCGAGCTCACGGAGCGCGAAACGGTGCGCAACCTCAATCTGCTGGAGCGGTTCATCAACGACCTGAAGCGGGACGGCTTCCAGTTCGCCGTGGACGACTTCGGCAGCGGTTTCTCCTCCTTTCACTACCTCAAGCGCCTGCCCATCGACTACGTGAAGATCGAGGGCGAGTTCGTGGCCAACATGACCCGGGATCCCCGGGACCACGCCTTCGTCAAGAGCATGGCGACCCTGGCCGAGGAGCTGGGGATCCGCACGATCGCCGAGCTCATCGAGGAGGAGGAGGTGCAGCAGGCGGTCCGGGAGGTGGGGATTCCCCTGGGGCAGGGCTTCCTGCTAGGCCATCCCGCTCCGGACCTCGGTTAGCTGCGCCCCCCGCACCGCCCGGAGGCCGGGCCGATTTGCCCGCCCGGCCACCGATGGTAGAAAGGTTGGGAGGGCCCGCGTGGCGGCCGAGGAGGCAACGTTGTTCCAGGACCGGAAGCAGGCAGGCGAGCGGCTGGCCGCGCTCCTCCGGGAGCGGGGGATCCGGGGCGACATCGTCCTGGCGGTGCCCCGGGGCGGGCTGCCCGTGGGGCGGGCGGTGGCGGATGCCCTGGGGCTGCCGCTGGACATTGTGGTGGCGCGCAAGATGGGGGCCCCGGGCAACCCCGAGCTGGCCGTGGGCGCGGTGGCCAGCGACGGCAGCGTGTGGCGCAACGAGTCGCTGATCCGGCAGCTGGGGGTGGACGAGGACTACCTGGAGGGGGCACGCCGGCAGGAGGCCGCCAACGCCCGGGAGAAGTTCGACCGCTACCGGGGCGGCCGGCCCGATCCGGACCTGGAAGGGCGGACCGTTTTGGTCGTGGACGACGGCGTGGCCACCGGGGCCACCACCGTGGCCTGCATTCGCCTGGCCTACAGCCGGGGGGCGGCGCGGGTGGTGCTCGCGGTGCCCGTGGCACCGCCCGAGAGCGTCCGCCGGCTGGAGGGCGAGGCGGACGAGGTGGTGGCGGTGGAGACCCCCGAGTGGTTCATGGCCGTGGGTCAGTTCTACGCGGAGTTCGGCCAGGTGTCCGACGAGGAGGCCATGCGCTACCTGACCCCCGGGAAGGACTTGCCCGGGGGGCCCGAGACGGGGAGCTAGGCGGCGGGGTAGACCCGCTCGCTCCACCAGTCCCCGGTGGAATCGCAGATCTGGCATTCCACGCAGGGCTCGCGGGTGTGCTTGACCAAGAGGCTTACCACCTGGAACAGCCAGATGGTGTAGGCGGGGTTGTTGTCCAGGTAGCCCACGCCGAGGTGGATGCGCCGGCCCTCGGTCACGATCTCCCCCAGCCCCTGGGAGCGGTCGAGGCGCTGATCCAGCTCGCGAAGGGCCTCCTGGACCTCCGGGTCGTCGATGTCCGCCACCTCGAGGTCGGCGTACAGCTGCAGATCCCTTGCCATGGCCATGCCTCCTTTGGGCGATTGCGGCCAATCCTTGCCTCCTTTGTAACGCCGTCTTTTGGGGTTTTTCAATCCGGAAATCCCACCAGGGCGGCAGTTGCGGTATCCGGCTTGGGGAAGTGGGAAGCGCGCCGGGACCGGCGGGAGGCCGGGAAAACCGCCCCCGTGCGGGCAGTGTCTAAATTATTTATGGGGCCGCAGCCGGGTGGGGCGGAGTCCCCCGCTGGCAGGGGGTGCGCCCGCTGGCCCGGGTCATGCATGGATGACCGGAGAGGACCGCCTGGGGAGAAGCCATGAGCGAACACCCGGAACAGCGCATCCGCATCGGCACCTCGGGCTGGCAGTACGACCACTGGCGGGGGCCCTTCTACCCGCAGGACCTGCCCAAGAACGCCTTCCTCGACTACTACGCCGAGCGGTTCAACGCCACTGAGGTCAACAGCTTCTTCTACGGCCTTCCCAAGGCGGAGACCGTGGCCCGGTGGCGGGGCGGGGTGCCCGGGGATTTCCTGTTCGCCGTGAAGGCCAGCCGCTACATCACCCACATGAAGAAGCTCAAGGACCCCGGCCCCAGCCTGGAGCGCTTCTGGGAGCGCGCGGGGCTGCTGGGGGACCGCCTGGGCCCGGTGCTGTTCCAGCTCCCCCCCAAATGGGGGCTCAACCTGGACCGCCTGCAGGCCTTCCTGGAGGCCCTGCCCAGGGGCCAACGCTACGCCTTCGAATTCAGGGACCCCAGCTGGTTCGACGAGCGGGTGTACGCCCTGCTGCGCGAGCACAACGCCGGTTTCTGCATCTACGACCTCCACGGGACGGAGTGCCCCCTCCAGGTGACCGCCGATTTCGTCTACGTCCGGCTCCATGGTCCGGCGGGGGCCTACGCGGGGACCTACGACGACGAGGCCCTGCGGCAGTGGGCCGGACGGCTCCACGAGTGGCAGGTACGGGGCCTGGAGGGGTACGTGTTCTTCGACAACGACGAGGCGGGGTACGCCGCCCTGGACGCCGAGCGTCTGCGGGAGCTGGTGGCTTCGCCCCGCGCGGTGAGCAGGGGGTAGGCCATGGCGGGAGAGCTCGTGGAGATTCCGCTGAACGGGACAAGCCTGGATGGCGAGCTGGTGGTGCCCGAGGGGGCGCGGGGCCTGGTGATCTTCGTCCACGGCAGCGGCAGCAGCCGCCTGTCGCCCCGCAACAACTACGTGGCCCGGGTCCTTCGGGAGGCAGGGATGGCCACCTTCCTGTTCGACCTTTTGACGGCCAGCGAGGACCAGGTCTACGCCAACCGGTTCGATATCCCCCTGCTCACCCAGCGCCTGGTGATGGTGGTGCGCTGGATGCGGGGCAAGAACGGCATCCGGGACCTGCCGGTGGGTTTGTTCGGCTCCAGCACGGGCGCGGCCGCCGCCCTGCGGGGAGCGGTGGAGCTGGAGGGCGAGGTGGCCACCGTGGTCTCCCGGGGCGGCCGCCCGGATCTCGCCGGGGAGGCCCTGGACCGGGTGAGTGCCCCGGTGCTCCTGATCGTGGGCGGTCTGGACCAGGTGGTTATCGACCTCAACCGGGAGGCGCTGGCGCGGCTTCCCGCGGGGAGCCACCTTGAAATCGTCCCGGGGGCGACCCATTTGTTCGAGGAGGAAGGTAAACTGGAGCGGGCGGCCGAGCTGGCCTCCCAGTGGTTCCGGGATCACCTGGGCGCCTCCCCCTGATCCCGGGCCCGACCCGACGCCCCGGACAGAAAGGCAAGAGCACCCCCATGGCGCAGACCAACCCGGAAGGCGGCCCCCCGGAAGGAACCCCCGAGGGTCCCGCGCCGCCGCGGGAGCAGTGGCGGTACTGGATCTGGTTCCTGGTACTCGGCCTGCTGTTCGGCTATTTCCTGTGGCTGGGCGGCCAGGGCGGCAGCCGGGTGGAGCTCTCCTACACCCAGTTCAAGGAGGAGGTGCGCGCCGGCACGGTGGCCGAGGTGACGGTGCGCGGCCAGCAGATCGACGGCCGCTACAGCCAGGACGCCCGCCCGGTTACCGAGCAGGCCCGGGGGGAAGGGGCCCCGTCCCGATTCACCACCGCCAAGCCCCCCTTCGAGGACCCCCGCCTCATGGACCTCTTGGAGGAGAACGGCGTGGCGGTGACCGCCATCCCGGAGCAGGACTCCCTGCTCGGGCCGCTGCTCGTCGGGCTCCTGCCGCTGCTGTTTATCATCGGCCTGATCTGGTTCGCCGGTCGCCGCATGCAGAACCAGCTCGGCGGCATGGGGCAGCAGATCAGCGGGTTCACCAAGTCCCAGGCCAAGCGCTACGAGAAGAGCTCGAGCAGCGTCACCTTCGAGGACGTGGCCGGCTCCGAGAACGCCAAGCGGGACCTGCAGGAGCTGGTGGACTACCTGCGGGAGCCGGAGCGGTTCCGCAAGCTCGGCGCCGAGATCCCCCACGGCGTGCTGCTGATGGGCCCGCCCGGAACCGGCAAGACCCTCATGGCCAAGGCGGTGGCCGGCGAGGCGGAGGTGCCCTTCTTCTCCATCTCCGGCTCGCAGTTCGTGGAGATGTTCGTGGGCGTGGGGGCTTCCCGGGTCCGCGACATGTTCAACGACGCCAAGAAAGAGGCCCCGGCGATCATCTTCATCGACGAGATCGACGCCGTGGGCCGCCAGCGCGGGGCGGGCCTCGGCGGCGGCCACGACGAGCGCGAGCAGACCCTCAACCAGATCCTGGCGGAGATGGACGGCTTCGAGTCCGACGAGTCCCTCGTGGTCATCGCCGCCACCAACCGGCCCGACGTGCTGGACTCCGCCCTGCTGCGGCCGGGGCGCTTCGACCGCAAGGTGACCCTGGAGCGCCCGCCCAAGAAGGCCCGCGAGGCCATCCTCAAGGTCCACACCCGCGACGTGCCGCTGGCCGAGGACGTGGATCTGGAAACCATCGCCGCGCGCACCGTGGGCTTCTCCGGCGCGGACCTGGAGAACCTGGTCAACGAAGCGGCGCTGTTCGCCGCCCGCGGCCGCAAGGAGCGGGTGGACCGCGAGGACTTCGACAAGGCCCGCGACAAGATCCTGTTCGGCAGCGAGCGCGAGGACCTGCTGCAGGAGGAGGAGAAGCGGCGCATCGCCTACCACGAATCCGGCCACACCCTGGTGGCGCGCCTGCTCAAGGAGACCGACCCGCTCAAGAAGGTGACCATCATCCCCCGGGGGCAGGCCCTGGGTGCCACCGAGCAGGTGCCCGAGGAGGACCGCTACAACTACACGGTGGGCTACCTGCGCGCCCGCATCGCCGTCATGCTCGGCGGCCGGGTGGCGGAGAGGGTCCGCTTCAACGACTTCTCCACCGGCGCCCACGACGACCTCAAGCAGGCCACCCGGCTGGCGCGGCAGATGGTCACCCAGTGGGGCATGAGCGACAAGGTGGGGCCGGTGGCCTTCCGCGAGGGCGAGGAGCACGTCTTCCTGGGCCGTGAGATGGCCCAGGCCAAGGACTACAGCGAGCACACCGCCCAGCTCATCGACCAGGAGGTGCACGACCTGATCGCCGCCCAGGAGGAGCGGGCCGAGGAGATCCTCACCCGCAACCGCGAGCGCCTCGATGCCCTGGCGGAGGCCCTCCTGGAGCGCGAAACCCTGGAGGCCGAGGAGATCGACGCCATCCTGGGTCTGGAGTCCGAGGACGGGAACGAAGAGGAGGGGCCGGCTGCGGCCGGGGAGGCCGGATCGAGCGCCTCCCCCCCTTCCGCCCGCAGCGAGGGAGGCCCCGGGGCCTCCTGAGGCCGGACGACTTCGGGAACGGGCTGCTGTCCCGACGGCTCCCGCCCGATGGCGGCCCGTCGACGCCGGTCCGATCGGCGTCCGCCGCGAAAGGGGGCCCCGCAACCCACCGCGGACCCAGAGCCTACAGGGCGACCACGGTCACCAGGCCCCCCGCCAGCACCACCCCAAAGGCCGCCGCCACCGGGCCCCCCATGCCCCGACCGGCGATGGCCACCACCAGCCCTCCCTTCACCAGCGTGTTCACCGCGGCGGCCAGGAGGATGGCGCGCGCGGCCACCTCCGCCTCCATGTCCCCCCGCGCCATGCGGCTCAGGGACAGGGTGATGGCGTCCACGTCCGTCAGCCCCGACACCGCCGCCAGCAGGTAGACCCCGGCGTCCCCCAGCCACACCCGGGCCCCCTCCGCCAGCAGCATGATGGCCGCCAGCAGGACCCCGAACTGCAGGGCGGGGCCGATCTCGAAGGGGTTCTTTAGCGCCATGTCCCCGGGGGCGTCGCCGTCCCCGGACTGCCACCACAGGAATCCGGCGGCGGCGAAGCCCAGGGCCGTCATGGTGGCCATCACCGGCCCCAGCACGGTGAGCACCGCGGGGTTCACCACCGCGGCCTCCAGGACGATGCGGGGGAACATGGTGGCCGCGGAGACGGCCACCCCGGCGGCCAGGAGCCGGCGCAGGCCCGGCTCGCGCCGGCCCATGCGGGAGAAGCTGAGGGTGGTGGCGGTGGAGGAGGCCAGGCCCCCGGCCAGGCCGGTAAGGGGCACCCCGCGGTGGGGGCCGATGAGCTTGATGGCAAAATAGCCCACGAAGGAGATGCCCGCGATCAGGACCACCATCCACCACAGGGCGTAGGGGTTGAGGGCGTCCCAGGGGCCCATCCCCCGGTTGGGCAGCACGGGCAGGACCACCACGGAGATGAGCAGGAGCTTGAGGGCGGCGAGGAGCTCGGGCTCGGTGAGGCGGCGCAGCCAGCCGTGGAGCACGGGCTTGAGGCCTAGCAGGAGGGCGGTGACCACCGCGCCGGCGGCGGCCACGGCCGAATTGCCGGTGACGGCCAGGGCACCGAAGGCGAAGGTGAGGAGCAGGGCCACCACGGAGGTGATGCCGTAGTCCGGCTCGTCGCCGGCGCGGACCATCTGCAGGTGGGCCAGGATCACCACCGCCGCCAGGGCCAGGAAGCCCAGCCCCAGGGCGGGGGCGCCGAAGTCCTCGGCCAGCACCGCCCACACCCCGCCCATGAGCCCGGTGAGGCCGAAGGTGCGCAGGCCCGCCAGCCGGCCCCCCTCGGCCCGCTCGCGCATCTGCCAGCCCCGCTCCAACCCGATCAGCAGGCCCAGGGCCAGGGCCAGCCCCAACCGCTGGAACAGGGCGAGCGCCTCCAAGGCGGCTCCGTGCGGTCAGCCGCGCTCGGCGAGCGCTGGGAAAGGGCGGGCCTCCGGGCCGGTGTAGAGCTGCCGCGGGCGGGTGATGCGCATGGAGGGGTCCTCGATCTGCTCCTTCCAGTGGGCGATCCAGCCGGGCAGGCGGCCGAGGGCGAACATCACGGTGAAGAAGTTGGTGGGGATGCCCATGGCCCGGTAGATGAGCCCGCTGTAGAAGTCCACGTTGGGATACAGCTTGCGCTCGGTGAAGTAGCCGTCGGACAACGCTGTCTCCTCCAGCTTGAGGGCGATCTCCAGCAGCGGATCGTGGATGCCGAGCTTGTCGAAGACCCGGTAGGCGGCGTCCTTGATGATGCGGGCGCGGGGGTCGTAATTCTTGTAGACGCGGTGGCCGAAGCCCATGAGCCGGAAGGACGAATTCTTGTCCTTGGCCAGTTCGATGTACTTGCGCACGTCGCCGCCGTCGGCGTGGATCGTCTCCAGCATCTCCACCACCGCCTGGTTGGCGCCGCCGTGGCGCACCCCCCACAGGGCGTTGATGCCGGCGGAGATGGAGGCGAACAGGTTGGTCTGGGCGCTGCCCACCGTGCGGACGGTATGGGTGGAGCAGTTCTGCTCGTGGTCGGCGTGCAGGATCAGGAGCTGGTTGAGCACCTGCACCAGCTCCTCGTCCACCACGTACTCCTCGGTGGGCAGGGCGAACATCATGTGCAGCAGGTTGCCGCAGTAGGAGAGGTGGTTCTGCGGATAGATGAAGGGCTGGCCGTGCAGCTTCTTGTAGGCGAAGGCGGCGATGGTGCGCAGCTTGGACAGCAGCCGCACAATGGTGCGCTCGCGCTCCTCGGGGTTCAGCGCGTCCTGGGCCTCGGGGTAGAAGGTGGACAGTGAGTTGACCATGGCCGATAGAATGGCCATGGGGTGCGCCGTCATGGGGTAGCCGTCATAGAAGCGCTTCATGTCCTCGTGGAGCAGCGAGTGCTCCGAGAGGGCCCAGGAGAAGGAGTCGTACTCCTCCTTGTCGGGCAGCTCGCCGTAGATCAGCAGGTAGGCGGTCTCCACGAAGGAGGCCCGCTCCGCCAGGTCCTCGATGGAGTACCCGCGGTAGCGCAGGATGCCCCGCTCGCCGTCCAGGTAGGTGATGGCGCTGGCGGTGGCGGCGGTGTTGGCCAGGGCGGGGTCGAAGGTGACCAGGCCCGTCTGGGCCCGGACCCGGGTGATGTCCACCCCGCGCTCCGCCTCCGAGCCCTCCAGGGTGTCCAGGGGCGTGCTCTCCCCCTCATGGCGGAGCTCGGCCGTTCCGGACAGGCGCCGAAGGGTCTGGGCATCTTCCGTCATTACACGCTCCTCCTGGGCAGCTCCGGGGCCCGCCGGCCCGAAAAGAGCAATTGTACCCGCCACGGACGGTTGCGCCCACCGGTCCGTCCCGTCCGCCGGCCCTTTCGGGCTGCCGCTTCCATTCCGGACGGGGCGAAGCCGCCCTCGGGCACCTACACCCAGCCGCGGAGCCGGTAATAGAGGAGCCCAAGGTATTCGTGGGCGGCGTTGCTGCTCATCTCGAGGAAGTCCGCGGCGGGCAGGAAGTCCAGCCAGTGGTAGGGCTCGCCGAAGCCCTCGTGGTAGTCCGTGGGGGCCGCCACCGGGTCGAGGCCGCCGGCGGCGAAGGTGGCCATGGAGCGGGGCATGTGCCAGGCCGTGGTCACCAGCACCACCCGCTCCCGTCCGTCCAGGTGCGCTTTGAGGTTGGTGACGTGCTCCCGGGTGTTGCGGGCGTCGGTCTCCGCCTGGATGCGGCCCGGGGGGAACCCGTAGTCGTGGACCAGGGCATCGGCCATGAGCCGGCCCGTGGGGGCCCCGCGGCCCAGCGGGAGGCCGCCGGTGGTGAACACCGGCAGCCCGTTGCCGCGGGCCAGGTGGGCGGCGTAGCGGGTGCGCTGCAGGGTGGCGTCGCCGGCCACGGCGCGGCCGTACTCGGGGCTGTCCGGGATCTGTCCCCCGCCCAGGACCACGATGGCCTCCGCCGTGGGCGGGATCCGTTCCAGGGCCTCGTAGCGGGTCTCCAGCGGGGTGAGGAGCAGCTCCGCGCCGGGGCGGATGCTCAGGAAGTAGGCGAGGGCGAGCACCGCCGCGCCCAGCCAGCCGCCCAGCCGCGGCGCGCGGCGGGCCAGGAGCAGGGCGGCGATCCCGCCCAGGATCAGGAGTCCCGGAGGCATGGCCAGATAGCCGGCGGCCTTGGCAATTTGCAGTTGCATCGCATACCCTTGTGCGGGGAACGCCGTACTTGGCGTTCGTGCCATGAGGAGACCGGGATGAGCTCCCAGGAAGCCGATTACAGTCCATCGTACGGGCCCCCGGGCACGGCGGGCCCCCAGAGCCGGGTCGAATGGGTACTGGAGGAGACCCTGCGCAGCCGCCGCTTCCTCGCCGCCATGGTGGTGGGCCCCGACGGCTGGGCCGTGGCCAACCGGGGCTTCGAGCACCCGGACCGCATCACCGCCCTGGCTCCGGATTCTATCCAGCTGCTGCACCGGCTGAAAGACGCCTTCCCCCCGGAGCGCAAGCAAGCCGCCCGGGAACCGGGGGAGGCCGTGCCCTTCGCCGGATTCACCGAGGCCGACCCCGAGGACGCGGAGAAGGATCCGGAATACGTGGCCGTGAGCCTGGGGCAGGACCGCAAGCTGCTGTTCCGGCCTTTGGTGGTGAAGGACCGGACCATGACCCTGGTCCTGCTCACCCGCGCCCTTTCCGGGAACACCGACGCGGTGCTCGAGGGCATCGGCCGGGCCGTCACCACCTGCCTCATCACGGACTGGTCCCGCCTGACCGGGTCCTGAGCCGAAAGGCGGCAAACGCCAAACCGCCCAGGGCCCAAGCAAAGAGGCAGAAGAACGGCGTATTCTTCGCCGAGAGGAAACGGATTACTGGGGCATGGTGTTGCCCTTGTTTCCTCTTGTCTTTGCCTTCCTCGGCGTCCATGACGGTTCGATAAAAAAGGCCCCGGGAAGCTCCCGGGGCCTTTCTGCGTCGGGCCGCCCGGCTCAGTCGGCCATGCTGCGCAGTACGTAGGGCAGGATGCCGCCGTGCTTGAAGTAGGCCAGCTCGTTGGGCGTGTCCAGGCGCGGCTGCACCATGAAGCGTTTCTCCGTGCCGTCCGGGCAGTGGACGAAGACGATCAGGTCCTCATCCGGGTCCTCGATGTCGTACATGCCGACGATGTCGAAGGTCTCCTCCCCGGTAAGCTCCAGCTCGTCGGCGTTGTCGCCGTGCTGGAACTCCAGCGGCAGGATACCCATGCCGATGAGGTTGGAGCGGTGGATGCGCTCGAAGCTCTCGGCGATCACCGCCTGCACGCCGAGCAGGGCGGGGCCCTTGGCGGCCCAGTCGCGGGAGCTGCCGGTGCCGTACTCGCGGCCGGCCATGACGATCAGCGGCGTGCCCTCGGCGCGGTAGCGCATGGCGGCGTCGTAGATGGGCAGCAGCTCGCCGCTGGGGACGTGGGTGGTCCAGCCGCCTTCCTTGCCGCCGGCCAGCTTGTTGCGCAGGCGCACATTGGCGAAGGTGCCGCGCATCATCACCTCATGGTTGCCGCGCCGCGCCCCGTAGGAGTTGAAGTCCGCGGGAGCCACGCCGCGTTCCATGAGGTACTGCCCGGCGGGGCTGTCGGGGTCGATGGCGCCGGCCGGGGAGATGTGGTCGGTGGTCACCGAATCGCCCAGGTTGGCCAGGCAGCGGGCGCCGTGGATGTCGGTGGGCTCGCCCACCTCCCGTTTCAGGTTGGCGAAGAAGGGCGGGTTCTGGATGTAGGTGGAGGCGTCGCTCCATTCGAAGCGGTCGCCGCTGGGGGCGTCCAGCTGCTTCCAGTGCGCGTCGCCCTCGAAGATGTGGTCGTAGGCGCGACGGTAGTCCTCCGGGTTCAAGGAGCTGCGCAGCAGCGCATCCACCTCCGCCAGCGACGGCCACAGGTCCTTGAGGTAGACCGGGCTGCCGTCGCCGTCGTGGCCGAGCGGGTCGCTATAGGGGTCGAAATCCATGGTGCCGGCCAAGGCGTAGGCCACCACCAGCGGCGGGCTGGCCAGGTAGTTGGCCTTCACCTTGGCGTGGATGCGGCCCTCGAAGTTGCGGTTGCCGGACAGCACCGAGGCCGCCACCAGATCGCCCTCGTCGATGGCGGATTCCACCGCTTCCGGCAGCGGACCACTGTTGCCGATGCAGGTGGTGCAGCCGTAGCCCACCAGGTTGAAGTGCAGCTCTTCCAGGTAGGACAGCAGCCCGGCGGCCTGCAGGTAGTCGGTGACCACCCTAGAGCCCGGGGCCAGGCTGGTCTTCACCCAGGGCTTGGTGGTGAGGCCCCGCTCCACCGCCTTCTTGGCGACGAGCCCGGCGGCCAGCATCACCGAGGGGTTGGAGGTGTTGGTGCAGGAGGTGATGGCGGCGATCACCACCGAGCCGTGGCCCAGCTCGGCGGCGCCGGAGTCCAGGTTCGCGGGGGCCGTGCCCCCCGGCTCCTTGGCGAAGGTCTCGGTGAGGGCGCTATGGAAGCTCTCCTTGGCCTCGGACAGGGCGATGCGGTCCTGGGGCCGCTTGGGGCCGGCGAGGCTCGGCACCACGCCGGACAGGTCCACCTCCACGGTGGCGTTGAAGGTGGGCTCGGGCTGGTCCGGGCTCCAGAACAGGCCCTGGGCCTTCATGTAGGCCTCGGTGCGGGCGATCTGCTCCTCGGCGCGGCCGCTGGCGCGCATGTAGTCCAGGGTGGTCCCGTCCACCGGGAAGAAGCCCACGGTGGCGCCGTACTCGGGGGCCATGTTGGCGATGGTGGCGCGGTCCGCCAGGGGCAGCTCGCCGATGGCGGGGCCGTAGAACTCCACGAACTTGCCCACCACCCCGTGGGAGCGCAGCTTCTCGGTGATGGTGAGCACCAGGTCGGTGGCGGTGGCGCCCTCTGGCAGCTTGCCGGTGAGGCGCACGCCCACCACCTCGGGGATGAGCATGGA